>NZ_JASHFB010000007.1:0-134083 GCF_047462815.1 Streptococcus mitis | reverse complement strand
CGATGAAATCAAGCATTAGTAAAACCAGTGGAATTTACCCTGACACAGATTTCCACTGGTTTTTAGGATTTTTATCAGACTAACTTCCACTTGTACTAGCGGTGGAACTTAGTTTGGGAATTTACCTTTTTAAAAATAATTCCCGCGTACGCATGTCTGATAACTAAAAAATTCTTTTGCCAAATACTAATAAAAAAGTGACTTACTAGTTACAGTTACACACAGATTCACTTCTGTTCCTTTTAGAAACTTATATTTTCATTTTCAGGCATAGTAAAATATCGTTTTTTTCAAAATAGGGTTTTACCATTTCTTTCCATCTAGCTTTATGAAAATTAATTGAGTTTAAAGGAGAGAGTCCATAATTTCCCAATGCATAACCATCATTTACTTCAACAACAAGTGTTCTGCCATCGCGAGTAACACCGATATCTAGTCCATAAGCTATTGGCGCATCTTTCCAACATGATATAGCTTTATCAATTACACTAGGATCAAATTGTGCATGATAATCACCTGTATAGGGGCGAACATCTAATACGCGACCATCTAACACAAAACAACGCCATTCTGCTATGAATTCTACAACTTCACTAATCCAGATAGGATAGTCGAAAGGTAGACCAATACCTATCAAATCATGGGTTCCATTAACAACTCTTCCCGTAAAGACTTTTGAACCAGCATAGTCTGGTAGGTTTGTAGGATTAAAAAACTCTACTTCAAATCCATCTTCTGTTTCTAAAGTATATCCCGGGATTTGAGCTACAAAAATTTTCCCATCTTTTATTGAATCAAATGCGACTATATATTTAGAATAATTATTTTGGTAAAATTCCAATATAACCATCGATAATCTCTCTATTTTCATCATTAGGCTAATGTAAATAAGCACGTCACCTGATCAGTTCAGGTTTTCTGTATCATCTCATCATATTTCCTACTTACTTTACGAGTCCTATACCCAGAACACACCTTATCAATCTTCGGTCTCACCTCGTCGCATTGGCTGAACATCTACTTTTTCTTTGCTGATGCTTCAACTCGTACAAGCAGTGCTACCGCCTCAACATGGTGCGTTTGCGGGACTCAAAAGGTTTGGGTGAACCTTTTGAGGATTAATTGCGTTTCTCTAACAAACTCACACATTCAACGTGGTGCGTTTGAGGAAACAAATCCACCGGCTGGACTTTCTTCAACTCGTATCCCAATTCTTGGTAGAGTTTGATATCACGCGCCATGGTTGCCACATTACATGAAATATAGGCAATGCGGTCTGCTCCTGTTTGGCTACTTGCCTTGATAAAGCTCTCGGTCAAGCCCTTACGTGGAGGATCAACTAAGATAACGGTTGGTTGAATACCGTCTTTGAGCCAATTCTTTATGGCATTTTCAGCTGTGTCACATACATAGTGGGCGTTTGAAATATGGTTCAGTTGGGCATTCTTCTTGCTATTCTCAACCGCTTCTGGAATCACTTCAACACCATAGACTTCCTTGACATGTTTCGCAACAGAGAGGCCAATCGTCCCGATACCAGAATAGGCATCAATGACCACATCATCTTCTTTTAATTCAGCAAAGTCAATGGCTGTTTGATAGAGTTTTTCAGCCATTTCAGTATTGACTTGGTAAAAGGCAGGGCCAGCGATTTGGTAGTCATTTCCCAACATTTGGTCGGTAATATAGTCTTGACAATAAAGAGTTTTCCACTCCTTACCAAAAATCGCATTGGTATTCTGGTCGTTGATATTTTGCATAACAGAGACAATCTCTGGGAATTGCTTGATTAGTTGGTCAATTAATTGCTCCACACGGAAAACTTTAGGACGAGTTGTTACCAAAATAACCATGATTTGCCCTGAATAGTGCCCACGACGCACCACAAGGTTTCGAATCAAGCCAGCTTGTTCCTTTTCATCATAAGGTTTCAAATCATAACGACGGAGCAAGTCGCGTAGGGCTACAACTACCTCATCAATCACAGGATCTTGGATAAAGAAATCTTCCAAAGGCATGAGGTCATGTGAATTTTTACGGAAAAATCCAGTTTCCAAGACACCATTTACTCGACGAACAGGCACCTGTGCCTTGTTGCGGTACTTGACTGGATTTTTCATACCCAAAGTTTCAGCAACCTCTACATCAGCAATTCCTGCAATCTTGTAAAGACTGTCCTTAACTTGCTTGGTTTTAAACTTAAGCTGTTCTGGATAAGCAAGATGCCCCAAGTCAGCGATACCTGAGCGTAGATAAGCCAAATCTAGATCTTGATTACGGTGTGATGACTGGACAAGGTATTCTTCTACTTTTCCGAAACCAATCTTTTTATTGACCTTGAGGACACGCATGAGGATTTTTTCACTCGGTAAAGCATTCTCGACAAAAAAGACCAAACCATCCACCTTGGCAACTCCTGCCCCTTCATGGGTCAAGTCAACAATTTCAACTTCTACAATATCATTTTTCTTTAACATTCTCTTCTCTTTCTATTGGCCGACAAAAAAGACGGCAACGTTACGGTTACCATCTATTATACCATGAAATTTGTAATCAGATTCTCTTTATCTATGCTAGTTCATTTCTTTAAAGGCTGCTTCTGCATCCGCGTTGCTGATAACACCAAATTGTATCTTTCCAATCTTTCCTTGACTGTCAATCAGGTATTCTGTAGGAATGCTTCGGATTTGATAAGCTTGGAAGGTGGTTGCTTTTGTGTCATAAAGAACTGGTATATCCTTATAACCTTGATCTTGGAACCATTGTGGGAATTGCTCAACAGTTTTTTCGCCTTGAATACCCGGTGCAATGACACTAAGAATTTCAAAATCACGATCTGGTTTCGCCGCTAGTTCCATCAACTCTGGCATACTTTTCTTACATGGACCACACCAGGAAGCCCAAAACTTCAAATAGACTTTTTTACCCTTATAATCCGATAACTTAACTTCTTTACCGTCCATAGATTGCAAGGTAAAATCTGGAGCATCTTTTCCAACAGCAATTTGTTGTACAGGCGTTTGTTGTTTTGGCTGTTGTGCTGCTTGAGTCTTTTTAGTCTCTTCCTCACCACAGGCCATCAATACGACTAATGACAAGAGGCTTAAGCCAGCAAATATTATTTTTTTCATTTGTTCTCCTTTATTCAAAAATTCCAGCTAGAACATTTACTTGTCCTAATAGTAACAAAATTCCCATTAAAATAATGAGGAAACCACCAATTTTCTTCAGTAGCATCATATGACGCTTGATTTTACTAAAATAAGGCATCACGACTCCTGAAGCTAGGGCCAAGACCAAGAAAGGAATTGCCATCCCTAAAGTGTAAATCAAGGTATAGATAGCACCTTGCCAAGCGCCATTGCCTCCAGAAGCCGCAAGCGCTAAAACAGAACTCAAAACTGGACCGATACAAGGCGTCCAACCGAAGCTAAAGGTAATACCGAGTAAAAAGGCCGACCAATAACGATTGGCTTCTGATTTCTTAAAAGTAAAGCTTTTTTGAACCTCTAATTTCTTAAAATGAAAAATTTCCATCTGGTGAAGGCCTAAAATGATAATAATTGCTCCCATGGTATATCGAAACCAATTGGCATAGAGAATATTACCAAAGTAACCAGCACCAAATCCTAGAATAAAGAAAATGAGTGAAATACCTGCGATAAAGCAAAGCGTTCGAATCAAACCTGACCAAGCAACTTTTCTTCCAAATAAGGAGAAGCTTTTTGCACTTTCCTGATCATCCAATAAAATTCCAGCATAAACTGGCAGAAGAGGAAAAATACAGGGAGAAAAGAAGGACAATACCCCTGCTAGAAAAACGGAGATTGAAAAGACTATCGTTTCCAATAAAGAACCAACTTTCTTAAGAATTTAAACCTATTGTACTATAAATGTTAAAATTTGTATCAAGTTTGCTACGGTTAACTGTTTTTGTCATTATATTAAACAAACTCTTTAATAGTACACTATGTTTTCTAAAACATTGTTAGAAATTGATTTGAATTTCTCAATCAAATTGTTCGGTTTTTTCATTCCATTATAGATAAAAGAAAAAGATTGAAGAAATTTGTCCAAGTCGACTTTTTCTTCAATCTACTTTTACTTATTTTAATAAGTCCCTTCTTCACCTTGGCTAGTCAAGATTACTGGACCATCCTTAGTAATGACGAATTGGTGTTCATATTGGCATGACAGTCCACCGTCAATGGTCTTATGCGCCCAACCAGTCTTCATATCTGTATCAATTTCCCAGTCACCTGTATTAATCATTGGTTCAATGGTTAAGACCATACCTTCACGAAGACGAAGTCCACGACCAGCAATACCATAGTTAGGAACCATTGGTTCTTCATGCATAGTTGGACCAACACCATGACCAACCAAATCACGCACTACACCGTAACCACGACTTTCAGCGTATTCTTGAATGGCTGCACCAATATCACCGATACGGTTCCCAACAACAGCTTGCTCAATTCCCTTATACATGGCTTCTTTAGTTACATCCATCAAGTTTTTCACTTCTTCGGACGGTGTACCAACAGCATAAGCCCAACATGAGTCTGCAAGACCACCAGAATAGCTCTGAGTGTATTTCTTCATTTGTTCCACATTGTTGAAGTTTAATTTTGAGACATTCAAATCGGATTTAGCAATAGGACCTCCCAAAACCATATCAACTTTGAGCAAATCACCATCTTTCAAAATATAGTGACGAGGGAAAGCATGAGCCACTTCATCATTAAGAGAGCAACAGGTAGCATAAGGATAGTCCATCATTGCACCGTCAACTCCAATCTGAAGTGGAAGGAAATTTTCTTCCTTACAACGACGGCGAACGTATTCTTCAACTTCCCACATATCTACGCCAGGCTTAATCAAATCACGTAAGCCGATATGAATACTTGCTAAAAAATCACCGGCCTTATCCATAGCTTCAATTTCACGAGCTGATTTTAATGTTATCATTATTTCTCCTAGTTTCTAATTAATTTTAACGGTCACATTTGCTTTTGAAACAATCTGATGACCATGATAAATATCGTAATCAATAATAGCTGATCGTCTAGTATGGTGGATAATGCGTGCTTGAATGCGCAGTATATCATCTATCTGAACAGCCTGCAAAAAGTAGATCAGCATTTGCTCGATGATGAGATTGCGACCACTATTCACAACTAAATCTTGGGTCATGTGAGTCAGAATTTCTGCCAATACACCATTGGCTAAAACTCCATTTTTCTCTAGCATAAAGGGTTCCACTGTAATCACTACTTCATCATGATGATAAGAAAGTTTTTGACCAATCTGCTCAGAAAAAGTAGGTAGAGCAGAAACTTGGGAACGACTCATCTTCTCCATGACATCTCGTCTGGTTACAACCCCAAGCAAGGTTTGATTATTTCGAACAACCGGTACCATTTCAAAGTCTTCAGCAATCATCCGTTGACTCACATTGGCAATATTTGTCGATAATCCAACCAAAAATAGACTACGAGACATGACCTTGTCAATTGTGGTACTTGGTGACTTATCACCAGCGTCTCTCATGGTAACAACCCCAACAACAACCTGATGTTGATTGATAACTGGGAAACGGCTGCTACGATTCTTACGAACTAAGTCCAAATAATCTTTGACTGTGTCGGTTTCTCTCAGAAAACCATATTCATGACTCGGACGATAAAGTTTCTCAACTGTCAGAATATCAGTCTTGATTTGTACATTTGAAAGGGCTTTATTGATCATGGTCGCGACGGTGAAGGTATCATGCTTACTTCTTAGAACAGGAATCCCTTTTTGATTAGCCAGTTTTAGTACATCATCATGAACCTGAAATCCACCTGTCACAAGAACTGCATTTTCATTTTCCAAGGCTAACAACTGAATACGGGTTCGGTCTCCGACAATCAAGAGCCCCCCGTCGTGAAGGTAAGACAAGATATTTTGTTCAGTCATTGCACCAATTGAAAACTTACTAAATTCTCTCTCTAAACCTTCTTGCCCAGCCAGAACCTCAGAAGAAGTCACTTCTGCAATTTCAGCAAAAGTTAATCTTTCAATCGCAACTTTCTGGGATTTGACGCGGATTGTTCCACTTCTAGGACGGGTCTCCACAATTCCACGGTTTTCAGCTTCTTTAATGGCCCGATAGGCAGTTCCATCACTGACTCCCAGATGGTTTGAAATGCTACGAACACTGACCCTTTTACCTACTGGTAATTCCTCCAAATAGCTTAGAATTTCCTGATGCTTACTCATTGAATTCTCCTTTTACATACCGAAATTCAAGATAATCTCGCATTTTTCTTGTGTAGCGATCACTTCCCTTAAACTGACGAGTCAAACGGAATCCAGCCTTAAGAGCAACCTTTTGACTTGCTTCATTTTCGAGGTGGGTAATAATGGACAATTGTTTTAAACCAAATTCTTCAAAAGAAAGTTGACAAATTTTTCTAACAACCTCTGTCATAAATCCTTGAGACCAAGCATCTTTTCTCAAAAAATAGCCAAGCTCAGCTTCTTTTTTGATTTCATCTAACTTCTCAAATTTAATAGAACCAATCATTTGTTGATTCTTTTGGTCACAAATTGCCCACACTCCCAAAGGGGACTTCATAAAGTAATTGGCCAGTGCATATTGACTTTCTTCTAGACTTGCCTGAGTTGGGAAAATAAATTGTAAATTTTCAGGATTTGAGGCTATCTCATGGAAGTCTTGACTATCACTAAAAAAGAAAGGACGCAAATACAAGCGATCCGTTTCAAAAAAAGAAAACATTGCTAATTTGGTCCAAATATTCATAAACACCTCTACGGTTTAATCCTCAACAAGTGTAATATCTGCTCCTAGATTACGTAATTTTTCAATAATATCAGAATAACCACGTAAGATAAACTCGATATTTGTGATTTCAGTTTTACCTTCAGCCATAAGCCCAGCAATGACTAGTGCAGCTCCAGCTCGTAGGTCAGTTGCTTTAACACTTGCCCCACGCAAATTACGTCCGCCTGTGTACAAAATATGACCATTTGTTGTCGAAATGTCCGCATCCATCTTTGCTAGTTCAAAAACATGATTTACACGTTTTTCGTAAATCGTATCGACAATTGTACCACGACCATTAGCTCTTAGTAAAAGAGGGGTAATCGGTTGTTGCAAATCGGTAGCAAAACCTGGGTAAGGAGCCGTCTTAATATTGATTGCTTTCAAATTAGACTGTTCCTCGACAAAAATGCTGTCTTCAGATACAGTCATCCTCACTCCCATTTCTTCCAGCTTAGCAATAAATCCTTCTAGGTGTTCGTAAAGAACATTATTTATACGAATCCCCTTGCCGACTGCAGCAGCTAAGGAAATATAGGTTCCAGCTTCGATACGGTCTGGAATCACCTGATGACGGGTTCCATGTAATCTTTCAACACCATCAATAATGATGATATTCGTTCCTGCACCGCGGATATGGGCTCCCATATTATTCAAGAGAGTAGCTACATCAATAATCTCAGGCTCACGGGCCGCATTTTCAATAATAGTACGACCATTCGCTTTAACCGCAGCAATCATCGTATTGATCGTTGCCCCTACACTAACCGTGTCCATGTAAATACTTGCACCATGAAGTCCTGTATCTTTAGCAGATAACTTCATGTTATCTCCCTCGTAGCTAACAGTGGCACCCATAGCTTCAAAAGCCTTAAGGTGTAGGTCAATCGGACGAGGACCAAGATCACATCCTCCCGGTAGACCAACTGTCGCTTCACCAAAACGGCCTAAGAGACTCCCATAAAAATAGTAAGATGCACGAAGACTATTGATTTTCCCATAAGGCATTGGAATATTTTGAACACCTCTTGGATTAATCTCCAAGACATCGTCATAACGCTTAACAGTAGCTCCCATCAATTCCATAATTTCGACAAGACTGGCTACATCCGAAATATCTGGAACACAATCCAAAGTCACCACATCATCAGCCAATATAATAGCTGGAATTAAGGCCACAACGCTATTTTTAGCACCACTAATAGTGATTTCACCTTGTAGTGGTAATCCACCATTGATAACAATTTTTCTCATTCTAAGTTTTTAATACTCTTTCAAGATTTCTAATAAGGTCTTTAAAATAAATTATATCATAAATTTATCCTTTTTTCCATCCTTACCACTTTTATTGGAGATAGTAAGTAATAAATCGGATTAAGTTGAAAGGTTGAGTCCATATTTTATGAAACATCTTTTGATACTAAAAAATCCTAAATTAAGAATTATAAAATACCCCAAAAATTAGATTTTCTATGTCTAACTTTTGGGGTATCGTTCAACTATAGAAATAATAATCTTTTGGGATATTTATAGCAAGAAGAAATCAAAAACAACTCATGTCTGTGTCACCTTACAGATAATCTACTACTGACCTTCTCATCTCTATATTCAATTGCAAATAGTCGTATTTAATTGATTCAGAACAAACTTCCGAGTTTTTTTATTAAGCATTGGAAGTGGTTCTTTTTGATTCTCGTTCAGCAGGTTTTA
Organism: Streptococcus mitis; assembly: GCF_047462815.1. Classification (GTDB taxonomy): domain Bacteria; phylum Bacillota; class Bacilli; order Lactobacillales; family Streptococcaceae; genus Streptococcus; species Streptococcus mitis_DO. The sequence goes on along the minus strand of NZ_JASHFB010000007.1, from coordinate 125,544 downwards.
AGACTTGTCCTATCCAGATAATATCTTGTCTGCAACCCACAATGACTAACAAATAGCTTTTCTTTACTCTACTACAGCTTCAGCGATTTCTTCACGACTAATACCAGCGAAGTAGCGTGTGATATCAATGCTTTCTAGAGCTTTAAGAACATCTTCGCGTTCGTATTTAACGCCACGAAGGACATCTTCTACAGCTGCAACGTCTTCGATACCAAAGAAGTCACCATAAATCTTGATATCTTGGATTTTAGATTCAATAATGTTAGCGAAGATTTCAACCTTACCGCTTGGGAATTTAGTTCCACGACGGACATTGTATTCAGGTGATTTCCCATAGTTCCAGTCCCAAGTTCCAAACTTAGTTTCTTTGATTCGATTGATTTCAGCCAATTCTTCATCTGAGAATACATACTCAGTCATCTCTGGGTACTCTTTTTTCATGTATTCCAAGAGTAAGTCACGGAATTCTTCAACTGTGATTTTTTCTGGTAATTCATTGATAATATTGGTTACACGAGCACGAACCGATTTCACCCCTTTTGATTCAAATTTATCCTTTGAAACCTTGAGGGCATTAGCAAGGACTGACAAATCAACGTCAAAGAGCAAGCAACCGTGGTGCATGATACGGCCATTGATATAGGCTTGAGCATTACCACAGAATTTCTTACCGTCGATTTCTAAGTCGTTACGACCTGTAAATTCAGCCTTAACACCAAGTTGAGCTAGTGTATTGATAACTGGAGTTGAGAAGCTCTTGAAGTCAAAAGCCTTGTTTTCATCTTCTTTTGAGATGATCGTGTAGTTGAGGTTATTTAAATCGTGGTAAACAGCTCCACCACCGCTAATACGGCGGACCACCTCAATACCGTTTTCGCGTACATAGTCACGGTTAATTTCTTCAATCGTATTTTGGTGACGACCGACAATGATAGATGGTTTGTTAATCCAAAGCAGGAAGATTTGATCCTCATCCAAAAGGTGTTTAAAGGCATATTCTTCCAAGGCGATATTAAAGGCAGTGTCGTTTGAATGATTGATAATATATTTCATGATATCCCTTTATACGATAGAGACTGGAAAACATCTTTCCAGTCTAATCTATCTTTCTTTTATTTTTTCTTAGGTGAGTGGATGGCCATTCCTAGAACATCCGCAAATGCTTCATACATCACTTCAGAATAGGTTGGGTGTCCGTGGATAGTCTTCAACATTTCTTCTACAGTGATTTCCATTTCGATGATGCTTGACGCTTCATTGATCAACTCTGCAGCTGCAGGGCCAATGATGTGAACACCGAGGATTTCACCATATTTCTTGTCTGCAATGACTTTAACAAATCCTTGAGCAGCATCTGATGCAATGGCACGACCATTAGCAGCAAAGTTGAATTTACCAATTTGGACATCATATTTCTCACGAGCTTGTTCTTCTGTTAAACCAACTGCTGCTACTTCAGGAAGTGTGTAAATAGCTGCAGGAGTCAAGTTCAATTTAGCAACATGGTGATTTCCTTTAAGGGCATTTTCAGCGGCTACTTCACCCATACGGAAGGCTGCGTGAGCCAACATCTTGGTACCATTGATGTCACCTGGTGCATAAATACCAGGAACAGAAGTTTCCATGTACTCGTTAACCTTGATACGACCACGGTCTAACTCGAACTCTACTTCACCAATTCCTTCGAGGTCTGGTACACGACCGATTGAAAGAAGAGCTTTGCTTGCGATAATATCGTCTTTTCCTTCAATCTTGATACGAAGTTTACCATCTTCTTCGATGATTTCTTGCAGTTTAGTACCAGTCAAGATAGTCATACCTTTTCGTTCAAGAATCAAGCGAAGATTCTTAGAAACTTCAGCATCCATAGCTGGCACGATACGGTCCATCATTTCAATAACAGTTACCTTAGAACCAAATGTCATGAAGGCTTGACCGAGTTCAATACCGACAACTCCACCACCGATGATAACAAGGCTTTCTGGAACTTCGTTAATTTCAAGAATGTCGTCACTTGTCATGACAAGTGATGATTCCATACCAGGAACGTTAATCTTGCTGACTTTTGAACCACCGGCAAGGATGATCTTCTTAGTTTCAAGCAATTCAGAACCATTTACCAAGACGTTCTTGTCTTTAGTGATGGTACCAATTCCCTTATGAACAGTAACTCCATAACTACGAAGAAGACCAGCAACTCCGCCAACTAAAGTATTGACAACCTTAGACTTAGTTTCAAGGAGTTTGTCCATATCTACAGTGAAGTTTGGATTTTCGATTACGATACCACGATTTGCGGCATGACCGATGTTTTCGATAATTTCAGCGTTATGAAGGTAGGTCTTGGTTGGGATACAGCCACGGTTCAAGCAGGTTCCACCGAGTTCAGATTTCTCAACAAGGGCAACCTTACCACCGAGTTGGGCAGCTTTAATGGCTGCAACATAACCAGCAGGACCTCCACCAATCACAACGATATCAAAAGCATCATCGCTCTTACCATCATCATTTGAAGCACTTGCTGCAGGTGCTGGGCTAACTTCTGGTGCAGCTGCTCCAGCTGTTGGGATATTTTCCCCTTCTTCTCCGAGGTAACCGATAACTTCCGTTACAGGGACTGTTTCGCCATCTCCTTTTAGGATAGCAATCAAGTACCCATCTTCTTCGGCTTCCAATTCCATACTGACTTTATCAGTCATGATTTCCAAAAGGATTTCTCCTTCTTTTACAAATTCTCCGACTTTTTTATTCCATTGGACGATTTGTCCTTCTGTCATATCCACGCCGGCTTTTGGCATAATTACTTCTAAGGCCATGTCTTCCTTCCTTTATCTATATCTTAAAAATAAATACTCTTGTTCTTAAATCAACATTGAGATTGGATTTTCAATCAATTCTTTCAAGTCCTTCATAAACTTAGCACCAGCCATACCATCTACGACACGGTGGTCAATGGTTAAACCAAGACTCATGATTGGGCGAATCACAATTTCACCATTGACGACAACTGCCTTCTCAATTGTCGAACTGACACCAAGGATAGCTGAGTTTGGTTGGTTAATGATCGGACCAAAGGACTGAACGCCAAACATTCCCAAGTTACTGATAGTAAATGTTGAATTTTGCAGTTCGCTTGGAGCTAATTTACCATCCAAGGTACGGCCAATAACATCCTTAAAGGCTACAACCAGTTCTGAAAGACTCATCTTCTCAGCATTGTAAACAACAGGTGTCATCAATCCATTATCCATCCCAACTGCCATGGCAAGGTTGACGTAGTTATGAGTGATAATGGTCTTGCCGTCTTCTGTCAATGAAGCGTTGATGTATGGGTGTTTCATAAGAGTCTTAACAACTGCAAGTGAAAGAAGGTCTGTTACAGTAGTCTTCTTCCCAGTTGCTTCCATGATTGGCTCAAGAACCTTCTTACGAAGAGCCAACATTTCAGTCATATCAACTTCATAGTTGAGGGTGAAGGTTGGCGCAGTTAGGTAAGATTCAACCATACGTTGGGCAATAACCTTACGCATTGGTGTCATTGGAATACGTTCAATTTCACCGTATGGTGTTACGTTATCAGGAACTTCTTCCACTTTTTCAATCTGAGCAGGAGACTTGATGGTATCGTTTTCGATATTTTCAGGAAGCAAGGCCAAAACATCCTTCTTCATGATTTTACCACGATGACCAGTTCCTTGGATTTCCTGCCAAGCAATATTATGTTCGAGGGCAATTCGTTTTGCAAGTGGCGAAATGCGAACCACGTTTGTGTCTTTATAAGTTTCCACGTCTTCTTTGTGGACACGACCGTTTGCACCTGAGCCAGAAACGTCGTAGAGGTTGATCCCTAAATCATCCGCTAACTTTCTAGCCGCAGGAGTCGCTCTTAGCTTGTCATCAGCCATGACCTCTCCAATTCTATTATAAGATACTAAGGGCGTTTAAAAGCGACCGAAAAATAGGAAATCAACGCTAACTTCGATGAAGTCAAGGAGATTTATCTTTTTTCCGAGCTTTTAGCCCGTGTTCGAATATAAGATATTAAGGACTAAGAGGGCAATGAAAAAATAGGAGATTGACGATGTGTTCGATGAACACAAGGAAATCTATCTTTTTTTCGCAGACCTCCGTCCGAATTCAACTCTACAAGCAACTTGGATACAACACGTATCTCAAGTTGCTACGGTTGCCGCTATTAGGCGGTCAACCTAGTAGACTTACTAATTCATTCGTCGAATATTATCGATTCGACTCTCTCATGTCGCAACTCTTCAAATCACTTGGATACGAAACGTGTCTCAAGTTACTACGGTTGCCGCTATCAGGCGGTCAACCTTGTAGACTTACTAAGTCGTTCGTCGAATAACATCGATTCGACTCTCTCCTGTCGCAACTTTAGAAATAACTTGGGTACATTACATATCTCAAGTTACTAAAGTTAAAAGCAAGCATTATTTTACATAACTTATATTATGTAAATTTATTCTTTGTTATAAGTTTTACGGATGGCATCTTTGATGCTTTCAACTGTTGGAATCATTGCATTTTCTAGGTTTTGTGCATAAGGCATCGGCACATCTTCTCCTGCGCAACGGCGGATTGGTGCATCTAGATAGTCAAATGCTTCTGACTCTGAAATAATAGCTGAAATCTCTCCGATATAGCCACTTGTTTTGTGGGCATCGTTGACCAGAACAACCTTACCAGTCTTCTTAACTGAGTTAATGATAATATCCTTATCAAGCGGAACAAGGGTACGTGGGTCAACAATTTCAACAGAAATGCCTTCTTCTGCTAATTCTTCAGCTGCTTGAACCACACGACGGAGCATTTTTCCATAAGTAACAACTGTTACATCCGTACCTTGGCGTTTGATTTCCCCAACTCCAAGTGGGATCGTGTAGTCTGGATCAACTGGCACTTCCCCTTTTTGGTTAAATTCTGACTTGTACTCAAGAATAATAACAGGGTTATTATCACGGATAGAAGACTTAAGCAGTCCTTTCATGTCCGCAGGTGTTCCAGGTGCTACAACCTTAAGTCCAGGAATGTGAGTAAACCAAGACTCTAGTGATTGCGAGTGCTGGGCTGCAGAACCAACTCCGTTACCAGCAGCGCATCGAACGGTCATTGGAACCTGACCTTTACCACCAAACATGTAACGTGTTTTCGCAGCTTGGTTGACGATATTGTCCATGGCAATAACCGAGAAATCCATGAAGGTCATATCGACGATTGGTCGAAGGCCTGTCATGGCTGCTCCGGCTGCTGCACCTGAAATGGCAGCTTCAGAAATTGGACAATCACGAACACGTTCTGGACCAAATTCTTCAAGCATTCCAACAGAAGTACCGAAGTCTCCTCCAAAGACACCGACGTCTTCTCCCATCAAGAATATATTTTCATCGCGACGCATTTCCTCAGACATAGCAAGGATAATGGTGTCACGGAAGGACATTGTTTTTGTTTCCATTTTATCTCTTTCTCCTTAGTCTGCGTAAATATCTTCAAATGCTGATTCAAGTGGTGGGAATGGACTTTCTTCCGCAAATTTAACAGAAGCTTCTACTGCTTCCTTAACTTGCGCTTGGATTTCTTCCAATTCTTCGGCACTTGCAATGTTATTTTCAATAAGATGCTTGCGAAGATTTTCAATTGGGTCTTTTTGTTTCCACAGTTCCACTTCTTCACGTGTACGATATTTACCAGGGTCAGATGATGAGTGACCAAGCCAGCGATAAGTAACACTTTCAATCAAGACAGGCCCATTGCCACCACGAACATGATCTACAGCTTTCTTAAATCCTTCATAAACGTCGATGACATTGTTTCCATCTTCGATGAACATTCCAGGAATTCCATAAGCAGCGCTACGTTGATGGATATGTTCTACGTTGGTCATTTTCTTGATATCCGCAGAGATTCCATAACCGTTGTTAATGCAATAGAAAATGACTGGCAGGTTCCAGATAGAAGCCATATTTACTGCTTCATGGAAAACACCTTCGTTGGTCGCACCATCACCAAAGAAGCAGACAACGATTTTTCCAGTATTTTGCATTTGCTGACTAAGGGCTGCACCAACAGCGATTCCCATACCACCACCTACGATACCATTGGCACCAAGGTTACCAGCATCAAGGTCGGCGATATGCATAGATCCACCTTTACCTTTACAGGTTCCAGTGTATTTACCAAGGATTTCAGCCATCATTCCGTTGAGGTCAATTCCTTTGGCAATGGCTTGCCCGTGTCCACGGTGATTTGAGGTAATCAGATCATCTGAATTGAGAGCTAACATAGCCCCCACGTTAGCTGCCTCTTCTCCAACAGAAAAGTGCGTCATTCCTGGCACTTTCCCTTTCTTTACTAATTGCGCAATTTTTAAGTCCATACGACGGATTTCTTCCATCTTACGGAACATCTCTAGCAAAAGATTTTTATCTAAAATTGACATCTTCTTGCCTTTCTAACTTTCTTCTTACCTTACTATTTTACCGTTTTTGGCAAATACTGTCAAAGTTTTTCTAAAGAAAATTTCACAAATTAAAAAAGAAAACCCCATAGGAATAAGGGATTTCCTTATCAAGAATATTTTTTCACAAACTTTGTATCGTTTGTTTTGCTAAAGATTCAAATCTCTTCATAATCACAGTTAAACGCCAACGGTAGAGAACCCCACTCACAATTAGACTAATAATCAAGCCGATCCAGTAAGAATAAGCTCCAAAATCTGTTAGAGAGTCGAATACCATAGCTACTGGGAGTGTCACCCCCCAGTAACCAACCAAACCAAGGTAAAAAGGAATAACGGTATCCTTATACCCCCGTAAAATTCCCTGAAGCGGTGCCGCAAAGGTATCTGCTAATTGGAAGAAAAGACTATAAGTCAAAAAGCGCGCTGTCAAATCAATAAATTCTGGGTCGTTACCATAAAGACTAGCCACATTTCCCCTAAAGATATAAAGGAAGGATAAGGTGAAGGCCGCAAAAATGAGGGCAGTCCATCTTCCTAGACCAATATAGGTTTTAGCATCATCAAATCGCTTGGCTCCCACTTCATAGGAAACGACAATAGCCATAGCCGATGAGATACTCATAGGAAAGGCGTACATAAGACTTGAAAAGTTCATAGCTGACTGATGACTAGCGATAATCAAGGACGAAAACTTAGCCATAATCAAGCCAACCACAGAAAAGATAGCTACTTCCGCGAAGACAGTTCCTCCAATAGGCAGACCTAAGCGAACTCCTTCCTTGATTTTATCCATATTAAGCGGAATGCGTTTCTCAAAATGCAAGGCTTTGAGCTTCTCCTGTTTAAATAAGACCGGAACAGAAATCCCAAGCAAGACCCAGTAGGCCAAGGAAGTACCTAAACCAGCACCAGCACCTCCCAGTTCTGGAACACCAAAGGCACCGTAAATCAAGAGATAGTTAAATCCGCTATTGAGAGGGAGTAACAAAAGCATGAGGTACATGGACAGTTTGGTCAAACCCAGCGAATCCAGCAAGGAACGAATGACACTAAAGAGCAACAAGGGGATAATCCCGATAGATAAAAACCAGAGATAGCGAACCGCTACTGCTGCCACCGGTGCTTCTAGTCCAATATGATTCAAGATTGGTGGTGCCAAGAAAAGCACCATCCCCAGCAAGACCACAGATAGACCCAAGGCCAAATAGATGAACTGGTAAAAATCGGATGCAACTTCTTCCTTTTTGCCTCGACCAAGATGGTGACCAATGATGGGCACCAAAGCTGAAACAATCCCTGTTAGGAAAGTAAAGAAAGGATTCCAGATACTGGTTGCCATAGACACACCAGCCAAGTCCATAGTATTGTATTGACCTGTCATAGTCGTATCAACAAAGGATGCAGAATAATTGGCAAATTGATAAATCAGGATAGGGAAAAATATCTTTAAAAATAAGATAAACTTATCTTTAAAATGATGGGTTTGGTACATATAAGCTCTCTATTCTTTTTGTTTACAGAGCAGACTCCCACCTAGTTTTGATAGACGATTTGTCCCTTACAGATGGTGTATTTAACCTGCCCTTTTAAGGTTTCACCGATGAATGGTGAATTAGCTGCTTTTGAAGCAAAATGGGAGTCCACAAGACGGTCAGCCTTAACATCAAAAATAGTGATGTCCGCTGGGCCATTCTCAGCCAAGTAACCTGCTTCAAAGTTGTAAAGCTTGGACGGGTTGTATGTCATTTTTTCGAGTAATTCCATCAAGCTTAACTCACCAGCTTCGACCAAATAAGTCAATCCAAGAGATAGAGATGTTTCTAAGCCAGTCATACCAGATGGCGCTTTGGTAATATCTTCGACATTTTTCTCATCTGCATGATGAGGCGCGTGGTCAGTCGCGATAACTGTGATGACACCTGACTTGAGACCTTCAATCACGGCACGACGGTCTGATTCCAAACGAAGCGGTGGATTCATCTTAGCATTGCTACCTTGTGTCAAAAGAAGTGCTTCTGTCTTAGAGAAATGCTGTGGCGCTACTTCTGCTGTGACTTGCGCGCCTAGCCCTTGAGCAAACTCAACTACTTTGACACTTTCTTCCTTAGACAAATGCTGAATATGGACATGAGCCTTAGTTGCATAGGCAATCATGACATCACGCGCCATCATAGCGTACTCAGCCACCCCAGTCGCACCGCAGATATGGAAATGTTCTTTAGCGATATTTTCATTAAAGCCAAGAACACCGTTCAAACCTGGATCTTCCTCATGAAGACTAATAAAGGTATTAAGCTTTTTAGCTTCCTCCATGGCTTCCTTGACAACTTTACTGCTCTCAAGCGGAATACCGTCATCAGAAAAACCAACAGCTCCAGCTTCTAAGAGTGCTTTAAAGTCAGTCAAATCTTGCCCATTAAAATTCTTAGTAATGGTCGCAACCGTCTTAACATTAATCTTCTCTTTGGCAGCTGACTGGAGAACTTCTTGCAAAGTCTCCACGTCTGAAATGGTTGGACTAGTATTAGCCATCATGACAACCGTGGTAAAACCACCTGCAACGGCTGCTAGGGCACCAGTATGGATGTCTTCCTTTTGGGTCTGACCAGGTTCACGAAAATGAACATGGATATCAACCAAGCCAGGAGCAACTACAAGACCTGTGGCATCCAGGATTTCTGCGCCTTCTTCTTTAATTTCAGGCGCAATTTTGATAATCTTTCCATCTTCAACCAAGACATCACACACTTGATCCAAACCAGACTTGGGATCCATAACACGACCATTTTTGATTAGTAGCATCTGCTTTCTCCTTTATTCATAAAAATCAACTTGGGTATCCAACAATTTATCCCCATCATAAACAAACTTAGCTGAAAAGAAGGGTTTGTCCTCTAAAAGCCACTCAACAAAGGTATGGTCACCTTCCCAAGTCGGCTTGCTCAAAACCTCATCATAAGGAACCCATTCCAGCGTCCCCTCATTGCAGTCAATCAAATCCCCCTCGAACTCCGTCACCTTAAAAACATAGGTGTACCAGTCTAAATCTGGTGTAAATTCAGGAAAAGTGATGACACCTTTTAGAACTGGCTTGGCTTTGAGCCCTGTTTCCTCAAGGATTTCACGCACCGCGCATTCCTGAGGTGTCTCTCCTCGCTCTAGCTTACCACCCACACCAATCCATTTTCCTTCATGAACATCATTTGGCTTCTTATTACGGTGGAGCATAAGCAGTTCTTTCCCGTTATCAATGTAGCAAATCGTCGCTAACTGAGGCATATTTTCTCCTTATCTAAGCCAATCGATTGGCTCTTGTCCTGTTTCTTTTAAGAATGCATTGGCCTTGGAAAAAGGCTTGGAACCCCAAAATCCTCTATAAACTGACAAAGGACTGGGATGGGCTGATTCGATAATCAAGTGATGAGGATTGGTAACTAAGGCCTTCTTCTTGCGTGCATAAGCTCCCCAGAGTACAAAAACGACTTGTCTATCTAGATGATTGACCACCTGAATCACAGCATCCGTAAAAGGCTCCCATATCTGCCCAGCATGACCATTAGCCCGTCCAGCCGGAACTGTCAAACAAGCATTAAGAAGTAAGACTCCTTGCTCAGCCCAAGCTGTCAAATCATGAGATTTCTTAACCCCGATATCATCTGACAATTCTTTCAAGATATTTTGCAAGGATGGTGGAGCTGGGATAGAGTCCGGTACAGAAAAACTCAAGCCCTGCGCTTGACCTGGCCCGTGATAGGGATCTTGCCCTAGAATCACCACCTTAACTTCTTCAAGCGGTGTTGTCAAGAGAGCCTGAAAAACCTTTTCCTTGGGTGGATAAATAGTCCCCTGAGCATAGACCTGATTCATAAACTGATTGATTTTCCCGAAATAACCCTCAGGTAATTGCTCCTTAATCAAAGCATGCCAAGACGAGTGTTCCATAGCCGACTCCTTCGTTTTTACTGCCTCTATTATAGCAAAAAGTGGCTGTCTAAACCACTTTTTACAGTTTATCTAAACAATCCAGCAAGTCTCGGTAAGAATGGACTTCGTAGGTTGGCTGGGCTTGTGTGGGATTTTCGAGTTGATGAGGATTGTACCAAATCGTGTCAATCCCAGCATTATTGCCGCCTTGAATGTCGGCGGTTAGAGAGTCTCCAATCATCAGCGTCTTTTCTTTGCTAAAACCTGCAATCTGTTGACCAATTTTTTCATAAAAAAGAGCATCCGGCTTTTGTGTTTGCAGCTGTTCAGAGATAAAGACTTGATTGAAATAAGGTGCCAGATCAGATTGAGCCAAACGCCCTGTCTGAATGGCAGTAATGCCATTTGTCGCAGCATACAAGTCATAATCACGCTCGATGAGGCTGTCCAAAAGTTCATGAGCGCCAGAAATCGTTTGTCCCTGTTGGGCTAAGTAAAATTGGTAACGTTGGGCTAGAAAACTACCATCTTTCTCCAGTCCAAAATGAGAAAATAAACGAGAAAAGCGCGTGTTAACCAGCTCTTGTTTACTAATTTTCTTTTGCTCCAAATCCTTCCAGAGAGCCTTGTTTATGGGAACGTAAAAGTCTTTGTAGGCCTGAATATCTGCAACCCCTTCTTCTTTTAGAAGTTGCGTCAAAGCCACATCCTCAGCAGCATCAAAATCAAGAAGAGTGTGGTCAAGGTCGAAAAGTAGAAATTTGTAGGACAATTTGAGAATTTTCCTTTCTAAGATAAACAACTTTCACTTCAGTCAGCTGTTTAATGTAAAAACTTAAAAGTGGTATAGTATCACAAAGAATAATCGTTCCAATGGATTAACTACCCCATACTATTCTAGTGAATTATAGAAAAATCTCCTATAAATTCGAGCAATAGTTAAAATACATACAAATATAATTCCCAAAATAGATAACACTATTTTCACAAAATTCATTTCAGAGCCTATTACATAGATATGAAAAAGAGGGGCTAGTCCTACACATATATACAATAGATAATTTATAAAGTTTATTTCACCAATTCCAGCAAAAAAATGTTTCATTTTAAATATCCCAATTTTACCTTTCGTCTTAATAATCCATTAACAACTCTATTGACTTCTCTTTTTTTTTTGGAAAAATCTTGATAGCAAATTTGCTCCACTTAATGCCACTAAGATTTCAATGGGCAAAAAATAGTAATCCCATATCAAATGAGAAATCAGCAATGTTAGAAATAGTATACAGTCAATATAACTATTCTGAAAATACTCTGTAATTACATAATACAGAAATGCCACAACCACTGAAATTAAAACAACCATCATAATACTATCATCCTGTTCTTAATTTATTGTCACTTTTTCCATCCCATTCCATTCATCAATAGCATTAAAAAATCCAAACAATAAATGATTACCTACTCACTAATACTATTCTAAAATTTAATTTTTTGGGGGATTTAGTAACCCAATACCAATTAGCAATACACCTAATATAAATAAAAGTATTTCCCAAAATTTATTCTCAGTTTTAATAAAAGGTATAAGATACATACTAACCAATATGGAACTTACCCCTAAAGGAGCAAAAACCACTCTGACTCTATCACTTAGTTTAAACATATTTAATTCCCCATAAAATAAGTACATAATCCATTCACTGCAACGTTTCTCCAAAAAAATTCCTTGTGAAGAGATAATACTCCATTAAGTTACACTATCTCTTCATTACTTAGATAAGATACTTTTTTACCTAATCATATTCTATAGATGAACAGATTTGCAAACCTAATTAGTTAAAATTATTTCATTTGTTGTACGAACAGGATGAATCTAGATTATCTTCTTATTACTAATCAATATCCTTCGTGACTTCATCTTGGCATATTCTCTATTCATACAGAAATCAAAATTTTGCCTTAAGCAACTTGTATAATAGAAAAAATCTAATTGATTGATTCTGATGAGCCGTATTCTAATTTTATCAATCTTTTCTTGCCAGTTGTTATTGTTACTAATAGTAATTTCATACAGTAGTAACTCGGCAAGGCCTGTACACAGAAGGGTGTTCTGAGAATCTTCAATTTTTTTCAAAATATCCTCAAAGACCTCGCTATCCGTTAAAAAGGTGGATTGGTTAATCGCATCATACAGCAGAATACACATTAAGTCAGAATAACTTAGCTCTGATTTTTGTATTTTATCCTTTAACGTATTGGTCAAATCCCTGTCAAACGAATCTTCTTTTTGCCATTTATTTTGATTGAAAAGAAATTCCGTCTTATTAAAAACGATATGGTTGATATCCATTATATTCCAAAAAAATATTGTAGTAAGCACAATTAGAACGAAAGGCATTTTAAAAATAAAGGCTATTATTATGACTATTTCAAGAATAAAACTCCATATAATTCTAGATTTCAAATCATCAGGCAACAAACTTTTACGATGAAATGAAAAATAGGGCGAGAATCTCACATTAACTTTTTTCCTTTTTATAAAAATAAAGGGAAAAATCGTAATAAGGCCTCTTTTCTTGTATAAATCTTTCAATGTATATAGTAGGTCCAAAACTATTTTTGAGAAAATTAAACTACAGAAAGTAAGACTCATACTGATAATAAAATCAAGGGGAATTTCTAGATTAAGTGGCAAGTTATTCACTAAGACATGCAACTCTAACCACAAAACTAAAAAAGGGAGCATTAGTAACAAAATAATTAGTTTACGCATCATAATTTTACAGCACCCTTATCTTTTTTTAAATTTTACATAAACTATCATTGCTATGATTAACATCAAAAAAACGACATTCATCCAAATAATCAACTTTTTAGACAAACAATTGCTTCGATATTGTGTTTTAAAAAGAAGAATCCCTTGTATATTTTCAATTTATATTACTTCTTATTTTTAAATAATTCATACTCTTTTTCTCTGATAAAAGGAAGTGAGAAATTAGAAAAAATTAGTAGAATTGAAAACAGATATTCGTCTTTTTGTATCACTAAAACATAACCTAAAAATATATAGACCATCAAATCTAATACAAACAGAGAAAATATCCTCCTTTTCATTACCTCACTTGAATTAAAGATTCTGTTTAATAGAATCTTTATCGTAGTATCTACACAAATTTTTATCAAAAAGATAAGAGTTAATACACGATTATCAACTGTACCATGAAGAATAAATGGAAATATAGTTAATATAAAACTAGAAATCTCTAAATATTTTATCCAAGGAGATTGAGACATCTTACTTTTAAACTGACTGATTTTCCTATACTCGCTAGCTAATCTAGTATCAAAATCTTTATCAATTATATTAAAGATTAAGAACTCCAGGATAAAAATACTGATTAATACGATATAAGTAGAAACCTTTCCTGGGAAATATTTATTGATTAAAATCGGGAAACTCATTAACAGAATCGAATTTATGGCTAGACAGATAGATACTATTTTATTTTTCACTGAATATATAGGGAGCGATACTATCGAATAGAGAAACGCTAAAAAAATAAGCAAGAAATACTCTGTGCTGCTAATTAGCGGCGCCCTTAATGATAAAAATAGATAGGCACCCCACACGATGATATGCGCTTTACGAATTGACTCTAAACTACTCATCTACCTACTCCTAAATCTATTTTTAGTTCACATTCTCTTTCCAACAAGTCATAAACTTTTCATGATATTTCCTTCTTTTACATTAGGTAAAGTTGAAATACATTTTTTGCAAGTGAAAATATGATTATTATTTAAAATCCCAAAAAGATCTATCCTTCTTCTAGACCTAAACCAAGTCAGATTAAAGATACAAATATAATGATAAGGCTTTCTTTTACTTTAGACTACCATAAAACAAGGAATCTTTCAACAAAATTCATTGGTAAAACACTATCCTATACAATTGACAGCTCAAATCTTTCAGAATAGAACAATCCTAACTAACGAATACCCTAACTTCATAAATATCTATGCAATCCTATACCTAGAATTCCTATAAACTAAATGTTTTCGTACTCTTCTAAGTAATTGATTGCCTTAAATTTTAATTTTTAAAGAATTCTAAAGATAGAATAGTCCCATCACAATCTGTTTTGAATGATTCACAATTTAGAAACGCTATGATTCTACTCCTTTTACATTAAAAAGGAACTGCCCAAAGCAATCCCTTTCTAATTTTGAAATTATTTACTTAAAATTTGATAGTTGAGATAATCAATAGCCCACCTATAAAAAGAGTTATAGTAAAATTCCTTATTTATTGATTTCAAGCTCCGACAACTGTGTTTGAATAACTGACAATTCTGCACCAGCCTGAAGAAGAGCAGCTGCAGTATAGGCACCTTCTACAATTGGAACCCTGTTGATGATGATACTTTTATCACTGAAATCAACCACCATTTCTAAGTTCATTTTAGCAGAACCTAGGTCAAAAAAAGCTAATAAAGTATCTGCTGGATTTTCGGAAACAACCCTATCTACTTGATCAAAACTCGTTCCAATTCCTCCATCTTCGGTTCCTCCTACATAAGTAATCGGAACATCTTTAGCTACTTCACTAATCAGTTCAACGACACCTTGTGCAATGTGTTTGGAATGTGAAACGATAACAAGACCAATACTTCCCATTAAACCACCCCAGTTTCTAAAAGAGCAGTAAAGAGTAATCCTGATGAAAATGACCCAGGATCAATATGTCCAAGAGAACGTTCTCCTACATAAGATGCCCTTCCTTTAGTTGCAAGTAAATCTTTGGTAGCATTCACTACCTCATCAATAATCTCATGAGTCAATTGACCAGCAGACAAGGCAGCAATAACGGGAGTCCAAACGTCAACCATTGTCTTCTCTCCAACTTCTGCTTTCCCACGTTTGACAATCATATCCAGACCACTTTGTAAGGTTTCTTCTAATTTTGAATGAGAATCAGCCTTGGCCATGCCCATAAAAGCAGAGCCATACAAGGGACCAGAAGCACCGCCTACCTTACTCAGTAGTTGCATTGAGACAAGTTTAAAGACATCACTGCTGGTCTCAAATTGCTTTCCTTCTAAGTTTTCCATAACTGCAGCCATTCCACGCGCCATATTTCCACCGTGGTCTCCATCTCCTATAGGAGTGTCTAGCTCACTAAGATAATCTTTCTGTTCTTGAATCTTTTCATTAAAAAGCTTCATCCATTCAAGAGCTTGTTCAGCATTCATTCGACATTTCCTCCTTGAGTTTTACCAAGCTGATGTTGTAACAGGTGCATTTAAAGCATCCAACCACTCATCATCTGCCAATCGAATCAATGTCAATGACAAACCAGCCATATCGATTGAAGTCATATAGTTTCCAATTTTCTTAAATGCCAACTCAACACCTTTTTCATGGAGTAATTTAGCCACATCATTTGCAAATACATATTGCTCCATCAGAGGGGTGCTTCCTAAACCATTGATGAGAAGGCCATAGCGTTCACCAGCCTTAAGTTGGAAACCTTCAGATAGTTTTTCAACCAATTCTGAGGCCAATTGTGCTGAAGGTTGCATTTTCTCTTTTTTATATCCTGGCTCACCGTGAATACCAACACCATATTCAAATTCATCATCTTCTAGAACAAATCCTGGTTTACCAACTTCAGGAACAGTTGCTCCAGACAAGGCCAGCCCAATTGTTTTAATTTCTAAGACAAGTTTATCAGCCAGTTCCTTCATTTCAGATAAAGATTTACCAGAACGAGCCGCATCACCCAAAATTTTATGGACTAATATAGTACCAGCAACACCGCGGCGACCTTGGGTATAGAGACTATTTTCAACAGCAATATCATCATCGACTACAACACTTGCTACATCAATACCTTCCATTTCAGCAAGTTCTTGTGCAATTTCAAAGTTCATGATGTCTCCAGAATAGTTCTTGATAACCATGAAAACTCCAGCACCTTCATCAGCTGCCTTAATGGCTTCTAAAATTTGATCCGGAGTAGGTGAAGTAAAGACTGCTCCACAAATAGCAGCAGACAACATTCCATCTCCTACAAATCCAGCATGACTTGGTTCATGTCCTGAGCCTCCACCTGAAATGAGCCCAACTTTCCCTGTCTTTTCTACCTTTCTAACGATGACATCAAAACCATCTAAGCGTTCTACCAAGTCATCATGCATGAATGACAATCCCTGCAACATTTCATCAACAACTTGTGTCGGTTCATTTATAATTTTTTTCATGAGAAACTCCTTTCGGCATGTACCTTTGTTTTCGCTTTCATTATATATTTTTTATCGCTGAATGATAAGGGACAGATTCTATTATTTGTCCCCTTTTAAACCCGTTTAAAACATTTTTTTGGTAAAATGAAGTAAGTAAAAGAAAGGTTTCCTATGGCATCATCACTTATTACAAAAAAACGGATTGCCAAGGCATTTAGAGACCTATTAGCTACTAGAGAATTTGATAAAATCTCCATTGTAGATATTATGGAATCAGCTGGCATTCGTAGACAGACCTTTTATAATCACTTTCTTGACAAATATGAACTGCTAGACTGGATATTTGAAAATGACTTAACCGAGTATATCACCAATAACTTAGACTTTATTTCGGGCAAAAAACTATTACAAGAATTATTTTTTTATTTCGAACAAGAGCGTGACTTTTATATTCAACTTTTTGATATTCAAGGGCAAAATAACTTCTATGACCAATTTATCAGCTACTGTCGCTTGCTTGTATCAAAAATTTTAAGAGAATACGGTCAGATTGATATCGATTCATCTGCTTATACTTGTTTTTTGTTAGACTATCATTCACATGCTCTAGCAGAGATCGTGAAGGCTTACGTCAATAAAAAAAGTCCAGTTCCACAACCAGACTTTCTAATCATGACAATTATTGGAAAGAGACCACAATGACATTTATTTCAAATCATAAACAGAAAATTATTTCAAGTTACATTTCGGCAACTGTCAGCAGTCATCCTGAATTAGAAAAACACCCTACCTTACCATTAGTCTATCAAAAAAATCGCAATCCTTATCAGGTTCCAATATTGTCGGGTGGAGGTTCCGGTCACGAACCTGCGCATATTGGATATGTGGGAGAAGGAATGCTTACCGCTGCTATCTATGGCCAATTATTTACTCCTCCTACAAGAACTGAAATCTTAGAGTCCATTCGTTTTTTAAACAATGGTCACGGTGTCTTCATCATTGTAAAAAATTTCGAAGCAGACATCAAAGAATTTAGCTGGGCCATTAATACTGCTAGACAAGAAGGAATTAAGGTCGGCTATAGTCTAGCACACGACGATATTTCAATTGAACCTCGCAATAGATTTCAAATTAGAGGAAGAGGGCTTGCAGGGACTATTTTACTTCATAAAATTCTAGGATATGCAGCTCAAAATGGTGCCGACATCGAGCAACTAACTGATTTAGGTCATCAGCTTGCTCCCGAAATCGCAACAATTGGCTTTGCAACGAAATCGGCTAGTCTCCCCCAAGTCACTCTTCCACTATTTAACTTGGAAGAAGGAAATATTTCTTATGGTATTGGGATACACGGTGAAGAAGGATATCGTATCGTCCCATTTCAATCATCGGAAATCCTTGCAAATGAAATTATAAGTAAATTAAGATTACACTATCATTGGAAACGTGGTGATCAATTTATATTGCTTGTAAATAATCTAGGCACTACTACCAACCTAGAAATGGGCATATTTCTCAATGATCTCCTTCAACTCTTAGAAATTGAAGGAGTCACTATTACCTTTATAAAATCAGGAACATTTATGACCAGTCTAGATATGGCAGGTATATCCGTAACACTTTGCCCCGTAAAAAATAAACAGTGGTTAGAAGCGCTCAATGCTCCAACGACAGCTTTTGCATGGTAATTTGCTTGTATAACTCAAAAGGGCTACATCACTTGATAGCCCTTTGATTTTATCTTATACTCAATGAAAATCAAAAAGCAAACTAGGAAACTAGCCGCAGGCTGTACTTGAGTACGGCAAGGCGACGTTGACGCAGTTTGAATTTGATTTTCGAAGAGTATTACGTTTAAAAGAACTCATTCTTTCTATTTCAAATAGGCCATCTATCCCTTACAATTCTTCCGATGAGCTTTGAGTTTTTTCAGAGCCCAATCATAATGACTGGAGGTGTTACTGACAAAGTAAGAACCTAGACTTGTCCCTCCCGTCCACTGATAGATACCTTTGGCAAAGAGTTCGTCATTGCTAAAAACTTCTATCAACTCTAAAACCTCTTTATGTGATTGTTCTAAGAGTCTAGTCGCTTCCTCTAAGGACGTTTTCTGGTGCTTCTTCCAAAAAACGACATTCATTTCTCCATAAGTTTTCCAATTATAAGGTTCAGGAAGAAAAGGTCTTTCGTGACCTTTTTGATTAGAATGTACCCAAGTCAAAAGTAACTGCTGCCATTCATAAAGATGGATCAAGACATCCCGTAGATTTTTATCCCTTTTCCAGTGAGCTTCTTTTTTCTTTGGGTCCCTTGAAAAATCAAATGGAGTCTGTAGCTCATCTTCACTTAGTTGGGAGATGAAACGATTGAGCTTTTCATAGTTTTCCTTAGAGGCCAGCATTAGCTCCTCTTTTGTTTTCGGTCTAGGCACAGGAGTACTCCCTTCATATTACTAGTTATTATTAGAGATTTTTTATCCTTTAAATCTCTATAACTTATCCTTTAATTTCTCAACAAAGAGATAGGCTGCTGGACAGGTCAAAGTATTCTTAATCGTCAAATGGTTGATTTGATGGATCTTTTTGCGATCTGTATGGGGGAACTCTCGACAGGCCTTTGGACGAACGTCATAGATGGAACAAAGATTATCTCCTCCTAGAAAGGGACAAGGCATGGATTTAAAAACCTTATCCCCATCTTCATCTACCTGCAGAAACTCCGCTTCAAAAGCTGGTAATTTCATCTTAAAATACTTAGCAATCCGTGTGATATCCGCTTCTTTAAAGTCAGGTCCCAATGTCTTGCAACAGTTGGCACAGGCAGTGCAATCAATTTCCTCAAAAACTTCTTGGTGAATCTGCTGGGCTATCTTGTCTAGGTTTTTAGGAGGTTTTTTCTTTAGATTGGCTAAAATTTTACGGTGTTCCTTTTGCTTTTGCAAGGCTAGCTGGTGGTAGTACTCAATATCAATTTCTTTAGACATGGTTTCTCTCTTATTCTATTTACTTCCCCTTATTATATCATGCCTCTGTTCCATTGAAAAGTGTACTTTATAAGACTATACTATTCCCGAATGTATCAAAAAACCTTGCAACTAAGTTACAAGGTTAATGACATTAATCGAAGTTAACGTATTCTTTTTGAAGTTCAAGAACTTCTTCCATTGTTGAACACTCTGTAAGGGCACGGTTAGCGTACTCTTCCATCTTAGCAGTATCCAATTTCTTCATCAAGCTACGTGTACGAAGTACTGATGTTGCTGACATAGAGAACTCATCCAAGCCCATTCCGACAAGAAGTGGAACAGCTTTTTGGTCACCAGCCATCTCACCACACATACCAGCCCATTTACCTTCAGCGTGAGCTGCCTTGATAACGTTGTTAATCAAGCGAAGGATTGATGGGTTATATGGTTGGTAAAGGTATGAAACTTGTTCGTTCATACGGTCTGCCGCCATTGAGTATTGGATCAAGTCGTTTGTACCAATTGACATGAAGTCTACTTCTTTTGCAAATTGGTCTGCAAGCATCGCTGCTGCAGGGATTTCAATCATGATACCAACTTGGATATCATCCGCAACTGCAACACCTTCAGCAAGAAGGTTTGCTTTTTCTTCTTCATAAACTGCTTTAGCTGCACGGAATTCTTTCAAGAGGGCAACCATTGGGAACATGATACGCAATTGACCATGAACAGAAGCACGAAGAAGGGCACGGATTTGTGTACGGAACATTGCATCTCCAGTTTCAGAAATAGAGATACGAAGGGCACGGAATCCAAGGAATGGGTTCATTTCATGTGGCATATCGAAGTAAGGAAGTTCCTTATCTCCACCGATATCCATTGTACGAACAACCACTGGTTTACCATTCATTCCCTCAAGAACAGCCTTGTATGCTTCATACTGCTCATCTTCAGTTGGGAAGTCTTGAGAATCCATGTACAAGAACTCTGTACGGTAAAGTCCAACAGCTTCTGCACCGTTGTTGTTAACACCTTCAACGTCTTTTGGAGTACCGATGTTAGCAGCCAACTCGAAGTGTTTACCGTCAGCAGTCACTGTTTGAGCATCTTTCAAAAGTGCCCATTCAGCTTTTTGTTTAGCATAAGCTTCACCAGCTGCTTTAAATTCTGCCGCTTGTTCATCTGTTGGGTTGATAATCACTTCACCAGTAATTCCGTTAACGGCAAGGATATCGCCGTCTTTCACTACTTCAGTGATGTTGTTTGTTCCCAATACAGCTGCAATTTCAAGTGTACGTGCCATGATAGCTGAGTGGCTTGTACGTCCACCGATATTTGTTACAAAAGCTTTTACAAAGTTTTTGTCCAATTGAGCTGTATCAGATGGTGTCAAGTCATGCGCAATTACGATTACTTCTTCATTGATAGAAGCTGGGTTTGGCAATTTTTTACCAAGAAGGTTTGCCAATACACGTTTTGTCACGTCGCGGATATCCGCTGCACGTTCTTGCATGTATGGGTTGTCTTCCATGCCTTCAAAGATAGTGATGAACATGTCAGTCACCTCTTTAAGACCTGCTTCTGCGTTGACTTTCTTAGCACGGATTGTTTCTTTGATCTGACCAATCAATTCTGGGTCAGAAAGAACCATCAAATGAGCGTCAAAAACTTGAGCCGCTTCTTCACCAAGCGTACCTACAGCTTTCTCACGGATAAGAGAAAGCTCGTTTTGAGAAGCTTCAAGAGCTACATCCAAACGAGCCTCTTCTGCGTTTGTATCTTCGACTGAAACAGTCTCGAATGACAAATCCGGTTGAACGAGTAGATATGCTTTTGCAACTGCAACACCGTCAGATGCCGCGATTCCTTTAAGCATTTCTGTCATTTTCCTTATGCCAATCCTTCTTTTTCCATTGTTTCTGAGATTGCAGCGATAGCGTCATCTGCATCTGCACCTTCAGCTGAGATAGTTACGTCAGCACCTTGGCCAACACCAAGACTCATAACACCCATGATTGATTTAAGGTTAACTGATTTACCTTTGTACTCAAGAGTGATATCTGAAGCAAATTTGCTAGCAGTTTGTACCAACAATGTTGCTGGACGTGCGTGAATACCTGTTTCTGCCACTACGTGGAAATCTTTAGAAGCCATAGTTTGACTCTCCTTTTGTTCTTTCTTTTTTGAGTTATATGTGATAACCCTTACAATTTGGTATTATATCATCTTCTAGGATTTTTTTCAAGCATTTTATGGGATTTATTCAATTTCCTTTCAGATAACTTGCTGAAAATCTTCTATCCTAGATGACAAAACACAGGATATAGTTTTCCAAAAAACAACTTATAGGATAATTATCACTATTTCGCAAAGCAAACACTACATATTGTGTTTTGTTTAGCTGTGTATAAAAACAAACCACTATATTTAGTTTTAAATCGTTGACAAAATTTCAATTTCTGATATACTAAGAAAGTAATCTATTTTGAAAGAGGAGTTACACAATGGTAACCGTTTATTCTAAAAACAACTGTGTCCAATGTAAGATGACCAAACGTTTCTTGGACAGTAATAATGTCGCTTATCGCGAAATCAATCTTGATGAGCAACCTGAGTACATCGATCAAGTTAAAGAGCTCGGTTTCAGCGCAGCTCCTGTTATCCAAACACCAACTGAAGTCTTTTCAGGTTTCCAACCAGGAAAACTGAAACAATTAGCATAATCTTAGTACATCATCCAGAAGAAACTGCTTCTAGGGCTAACTTAGAAGCCTTTCTTTTGTAATTAGATAAGGGAAATTTTATGGGATTAAAACATCTTGAGGACGTGACCTACTTCCGTCTCAATAACGAAATCAACCGTCCTGTCAATGGACAAATCATGCTTCATAAAGATAAGGAAGCCTTGGATGCTTTCTTTAAAGAAAATGTCGTTCCAAACACTATGGTTTTTGATTCAATCAAAGATAAAATCAACTACCTCATTGAACACAACTACATCGAAACAGCCTTTATCAAGAAATACCGTCCAGAATTTTTGGAAGAATTGTCGCAATTTATCAAAGATCAAAATTTCCAATTCAAGTCTTTCATGGCAGCTTATAAATTTTACAATCAATATGCCTTGAAGACAAACGACGGTGAATATTATCTTGAAAGTATGGAAGACCGTGTCTTCTTTAATGCGCTTTATTTCGCCGACGGTGATGAAGCCGTTGCAATTGATATTGCCAATGAAATCATCCACCAACGCTACCAACCTGCTACTCCTTCCTTCTTGAATGCTGGACGTGCTCGTCGTGGGGAGTTGGTATCCTGTTTCTTGATTCAGGTCACAGATGACATGAACTCTATCGGACGTTCTATCAACTCTGCCCTTCAACTTTCACGTATTGGTGGTGGTGTGGGAATTACTCTCAGCAACCTTCGTGAAGCTGGTGCACCTATCAAAGGTTATGAAGGAGCAGCTTCTGGTGTCGTACCAGTTATGAAACTCTTCGAAGACAGCTTCTCTTACTCTAACCAATTGGGGCAACGTCAAGGTGCCGGTGTTGTCTACCTCAACGTCTTTCACCCAGATATCATCGCCTTCCTTTCAACTAAGAAAGAAAACGCTGATGAAAAAGTTCGTGTTAAGACACTTTCACTTGGTGTTGTAGTACCAGATAAATTCTACGAATTAGCACGTAAAAATGAAGAAATGTACCTCTTCAGCCCATACTCTGTAGAACTTGAATACGGTGTGCCATTTAACTACATCGACATCACTGAAAAATACGATGAACTAGTCGCAAATCCAAATATCCGCAAGACAAAAATCAAGGCGCGTGATTTGGAAACTGAAATCTCTAAATTGCAACAAGAGTCTGGCTACCCTTATGTCGTCAACATTGATACGGCTAACCGTGCAAACCCAGTTGATGGTAAGATTATC
Source organism: Streptococcus mitis (assembly GCF_047462815.1). Classification (GTDB taxonomy): domain Bacteria; phylum Bacillota; class Bacilli; order Lactobacillales; family Streptococcaceae; genus Streptococcus; species Streptococcus mitis_DO. Next base: position 101,992 of record NZ_JASHFB010000007.1, on the reverse strand, counting down.
ATGAGTAACTTGTGTTCTGAGATTCTTCAAGTCCAAGAACCAAGCTTGATCAACGATGCTCAAGAATTCCTGCAAATGGGAACGGATGTTTCATGTAACCTTGGTTCAACCAACGTAGTCAACATGATGACTTCACCTGATTTTGGTCGTTCTATTCGTGCTATGGTTCGTGCCCTTACTTTCGTTACAGATAGTTCGCACATCGTAGCTGTTCCTACCATCGACCACGGAAATAGCCAAGCCCATACCTTTGGTCTTGGTGCTATGGGACTTCACAGCTACCTTGCCCAACAATTGATTGAATATGGATCGCCTGAGTCTGTTGAATTTACAAGCATCTACTTCATGCTTATGAACTACTGGACTTTGGTTGAGTCAAACAATATCGCGCGTGAACGTGGTATTACCTTCCACAACTTTGAAAAATCAGACTATGCTAACGGAAGCTACTTTGACAAGTATATTACAGGCGAATTTGTTCCAAAATCAGACCGTGTTAAAGAACTCTTCAAAGATGTCTTTATTCCAAGCGCTGCTGACTGGGCTGAACTTCGCGAAAAGGTTCAAGCAGATGGTCTTTACCATCAAAACCGCCTTGCTGTAGCTCCAAATGGTTCTATCAGTTACATCAATGACGTTTCTGCTTCTATCCACCCGATTACGCAACGTATCGAAGAACGCCAAGAAAAGAAAATCGGTAAAATCTACTATCCTGCTGCTGGCTTGTCAACAGAAACCATTCCTTACTACACTTCTGCTTACGACATGGATATGCGTAAAGTGATTGATGTTTACGCTGCTGCGACTGAGCACGTAGACCAAGGACTTTCACTCACTCTCTTCATGCGTAGTGACATTCCAAAAGGTCTTTACGAATGGAAGAAAGAAAACAAACAAACGACACGTGACTTGTCTATCCTTCGTAACTATGCCTTTAACAAGGGTATCAAGTCTATCTACTACGTCCGTACCTTTACAGATGATGGTGGAGAAGTCGGTGCTAACCAATGTGAAAGCTGTGTGATTTAATCTTTGCTTGAGGAAACTACATTTTCTCAGATAAGTGATTCATTCACCCTGCTAAACTAAACTGGAATAAGCATCTATACTATGAAATAACAAAAAGTCGGGCTTCCGACTTTTTGTGCGATACTCCTCTAGAATTATGATAAAATAGAGATAATTGTGAGTTCGCAATACTAAACACAGAAAGAGATTTCAAAATGGAAACTTACTACAAAGCCATTAACTGGAATGCCATCGAAGATGTCATCGACAAATCAACCTGGGAAAAACTGACAGAGCAATTCTGGCTCGACACTCGTATTCCCTTGTCAAATGACTTGGATGACTGGAGAAAGCTATCAAATGTAGAAAAAGACTTAGTTGGAAAAGTCTTTGGTGGTTTAACACTTCTCGATACTATGCAATCTGAAACTGGGGTTCAAGCCCTTCGCGCAGACATCCGTACACCCCATGAGGAAGCTGTTTTCAATAACATCCAATTTATGGAATCTGTCCACGCTAAATCTTATTCATCAATCTTTTCTACCTTGAATACTAAGGCTGAGATTGAAGAAATTTTCGAATGGACCAATACCAATCCTTACCTACAAAAGAAGGCTGAGATCGTCAACGAAATCTACCTAAACGGTAGCCCACTTGAAAAGAAAGTTGCCAGCGTCTTCCTTGAAACCTTCCTCTTCTACTCAGGTTTCTTCACTCCCCTCTACTACCTCGGTAATAACAAACTAGCCAACGTTGCGGAAATCATTAAATTGATCATTCGTGATGAGTCTGTTCACGGAACCTACATCGGTTACAAATTCCAACTCGGTTTCAATGAATTACCTGAAGAAGAGCAAGAAAAACTCAAAGAATGGATGTACGACCTTCTCTACACTCTTTATGAAAATGAAGAAGGTTATACAGAAAGTCTCTATGATGGTGTTGGTTGGACGGAAGAAGTCAAAACCTTCCTTCGCTACAATGCCAATAAAGCTCTCATGAACCTGGGACAAGATCCACTCTTCCCAGATTCAGCAGATGATGTCAATCCAATCGTTATGAACGGTATTTCAACAGGAACATCCAACCACGACTTCTTCTCTCAAGTCGGAAATGGTTACCTTCTTGGTGAAGTTGAAGCTATGCAAGACGATGACTACAACTACGGTTTGGACTAAGGTCATCTATTTTATAAGTGATAAAAACATCATGGTTTGTTTAAAATAACCATGATATTTTTGTTTTTGTTTTCTTTTGTTTTTTTAAATTGATTGATTGTATACTTTATGATAAAATAGTAATAGAAATAGAGGTGATAACGATGTTAAAGCAGGAAAAACTAGATAATATTCTAGAAACGGTAAATACAAAGGGAACTATTACTGTAAAAGAAATCATGACTCGCTTGGATGTATCAGATATGACTGCTAGACGCTACTTGCAAGAGTTGGCAGACAAGGATCTACTTGTTCGAGTACACGGGGGAGCTGAGAAAATTCGCACAGGTTCCATTTTAAATAATGAACGTTCCAATATCGAAAAACAAAGCTTACAAATCGCAGAAAAACAAGAAATTAGCCGTTTTGCAGGCCATTTAATTGATGAGGGTGAAACTATTTTTATCGGCCCTGGTACGACCTTAGAATCTTTTGCCCGTGAACTTCCAATTGATAATATTCGTGTTGTAACAAACAGTTTACCAGTCTTTCTCATCCTAAACGAACGAAAACTAACAGATTTGATTTTAATTGGTGGAAACTACCGCTCTATCACTGGAGCCTTTGTGGGAACACTAACCTTGCAAAACTTATCCAATCTTCAATTTTCTAAAGCTTTCGTTAGCTGTAATGGTATTCAGGACAATGCGATTGCGACCTTTAGTGAAGAGGAAGGTGAATCCCAACGCATCGCCCTCAACAATTCCAATAAAAAATACTTACTAGCTGACAATAGTAAGTTCAATAAATTTGATTTTTATACCTTCTACAATATCTCTGATATTGATACCATCGTTTCAGACTCTAAACTGAGCAAAGAAACCTTCGAACAACTTTCAAAACAAACAAAAATTATCCTTTCTAAACCATAAAACTGAGAATTGATAAAATATAAAATGCGTCATATCAAGAAAATAAGAATCTTGATATGACGCATTTTTTTGATGAAGATTTTTACAAAGAGTTTCCTAGATTCTTTATGGTTGTTGAAACGGCATAAAATCTGAATCAAAGGAGATATTATCCCGTTCTTCAGGACTGATAAAATTTAAAAAGATATTTTTAAACTCTTCCAGCTCATAGTCTGAATGGCAAATCCATTCTTTACCGGTAGAGACATACCATTTCCCAAGTTTTTTCAGTTCTTCATTCGTCAAACAAGGTATTTGAGAACATTTATCAAAATTGATAATATAAACTTTTTCATAAATAGATTGGATAAAATCTTTGAACATCTTTTGCCTCACTATAATTCTATATCTAATTACTAATTCTACTAGTCTATAATCTGACTTTCCGCTACTTTCTTGTACCAGTGAGCTGATTTCTTAGGATAACGTTCTTGGGTTTCAAAGTCTACATAGAAGAGACCGTAACGTTTTTCATAACCGTTTGACCATGAGAAGACATCCATTAATGACCAAATGAAGTAACCTTTTACATTTGCTCCATCTGCAATAGCATCAGACAAGACTTCCAAGTGTTGTTTCACATAATCAATACGGCCATCATCGTAAACAGTGTTATCGACGAACTCATCTTTATAACCAAGTCCATTTTCAGTGATGTAGATTTTCTTATAGTTAGGATAATCTTTCTTCACGCGCATGATTTGGTCATACAAACCTTGAGGGTAGATAATCCAATCCCAATCCGTACGTGGTACATAGTCAGGAGCTACACGACGACCAACACCTTTGATTTGGTATTTAGAGCTTCCTTTTTCACCCTTACCATTATGGATGATTTCAGTTTCTCCATCAAATGCTTCCATCCAATCACTCATATAGTAGTTAATTCCTAGGAAGTCATTCAAGTCTTTTGCGGCTTCTAATACTTCGAAATCTTCTTCACGAAGATCTAAGCTACCACCATTGGCAGCCAAGATAGCCTCTACCCCTGCCAGAGTCTTTTCAGAGTAGTGACCCAGATAAGTTGCATCCAAGATAAATTTGTTATGGATAATGTCCTCCAACTCTGCCGCAATAACATCTGCAGGATTTTCAGGATCTAAAGGATACTTGGTTGGCAGAGCGTGAACAACACCAATTTCACCTTTATAGCCTTTATCTTTATATAGTTTCACAGCGCGTGCATGAGAAACCATCATATTGTGGTGCGATTGGAAAACTTTGGCAAGGTCGTACTGAATACCTGGAGGGAATTTACCAACCAAGTATTGACCATCACCGATTGGCCCAATTTCATTAAAGGTTGTCCAATAGTTTACTTCTGGGAATTCTTCAAAACAGAAAGCCGCGTAGTCTACAAAGTGTTCAATGTTTTCACGGTTTAAAAAGTCGCCATTTGAGTGGAGAGCTTCTGGTGTGTCAAAGTGATGAAGAGTTACAAAGGGCTCAACGTGACGTTTGTGACACTCTGCAAATAGATTATGATAAAATTCAACACCTTTAGCATTTACTTGGCCATAACCAGTCGGGAAAATACGTGACCAGGCAATAGAAATTCGAATACCATTGACACCATACTCTTCTGCCAACTTGAGGTCAACTGGATATCGATTGTAAAAGTCACTGGCTGGTTCTGCAGTGTACCAGTAATTATCTTCAAGATATTTATCCCACGCAACTGGTCCTTTTCCATCAGTATGTGTAGCACCTTCTGCTTGATAAGCAGCTGTTGCGCCACCAAAAATAAAGTCTTTTGGAAGTGTTTTTGTCATTTTTTTCACCTATTTCTTGATTTAAAATAAAGTAAAAGTGAGAGGAGAGGAGTCAGTGAGCCATCCTTCTCCATCTCACTTCTTGTACCGAGTCACCAAATTGTGACATGAGGAGGTAAAAACGATATCTTTTTACCGACGAATTAATAAGGCGATTAGGAAATTCGCCATAGCGATTTCCGTAACGATAGGAGACTATTTCAGGGTCCCTAGCCTTAATCGAATTGTGACATGAGGAGGTAAAAACGATATCTTTTTACCGACGAATTAATAAGGCGATTAGGAAATTCGCCATAGCGATTTCCGTAACGATAGGAGACTATTTCACAGTCCCTATTATTAATCGAATTGTGACATGAGGAGGTAAAAACGATATCTTTTTACCGACGAATTAATAAGGCGATTAGGAAATTCGCCATAGCGATTTCCGTAACGATAGGAGACTATTTCATAGTCCCTATCGTTAATCGAATTGAGCTTGTACGAATGCAAGAGCACCTTTTCCATCACGGGTTAATTTGATGTATTGAGCGCCTTCTGTTTTCGCAAGTTTAATACCGAGTTTATCTGTTTCTGCTTTCATATCTTCAAAGTTTGAAGCAACTTGAGGGGCAAGGATAACAAGATCAAACTCTGGCAACATTTCACGGTGAGCACCATAGCCACCTGCTGCTGCTTTCACAGGAACATTGTATTCTGCAGCTGCCTTGTTCAAAGCATTTGCAAGGAGACCACTTGTACCTCCACCTGCACAGAGAACGAGGACATTTGTTTCTTCAGTGATGGTATTTTGTGCTGCATCGACACCCGCTTTTTCAAGAATAGCATCTGCTTTTGCAGTGTTGAAGTTTGCAGCAACTTTTTCTTTCAATTCATCATTAGAATTACCTGAACGTTCTTCTTCAAGAATTTGTTCATCATATACTTTAAGGAATGGGTAGTAAATTACTACGTCAACCACGATTAGAAGAGCAGCAAGAATGAATGATAGAACTTGGAAGTTCGTGCCAAGAACTAGACCTAGTGGAGCTGGAGTTGTCCATGGTAGATTAGCAGTAAATGAGTTCATTCCAAGTGTTTCAATAAAGAATTTGAAAATCCAAACGTTTGCGATAGGGGCAAAAATAAATGGAATGAAGAAAATCGGGTTCAATACAAGCGGTGCACCAAACAAGATTGGTTCATTTACACCAAAGAATGTTGGAACTACTGAAGCACGACCAATTGCACGGTTACGTTTAGATTTTGTTAACCACATGAACATGAATGGAACAACCAGTGTCGCACCAGTACCACCCATGGTAACGATAAACATTTGTGTACCAGAAGTAAGAATCTTGTCAGCGTGCATACCTTGTTGAAGAAGGTTCAAGTTGACTTCGGCATTTGCATAGGTAATAGCTGCGATAGCAGGCTCAACGATAGATGGACCATGGATACCAACAAACCAGAAGAAGGCAAAGGCACCAAAGATAATCGTAATACCTAGATAACCATCAGCAGCAGAGAATAATGGTGCAAAGAATTTACCGATTGATTCTGCTACGCTAGAACCAACAAAATGACGTGCTAATAAGTCAAGAGCATAAAGAGAAACAACAGATAGAGTGAATGGAATCACATCTTTAAAGACTTGTGAGATATTTGGTGGAACTTCGTCAGGCATACGAATAGTGACGTTGTTCTTAACACAAACCTTATAGATAGCTACAGTAACAAAGGCAGCAAGGAAGGCTGAAAGCAAACCTTTTGTCCCCAAGAATTCAGTAGCTAGACCATTTTCGATAGGATCAGCTGCCAACATCAACAAACCAACAATCGCTGCTAACAGTGTTGACATATAGTTGATTTGATTGGTTTTCTCCATGCTACGGTTTACTGAGTCGGTCAATGACTTAGCTGTTGTACCAGCTACCAAGAGAGCCAGAATACCCATTGAATAGCTGTAAGGTTTCATAAGAAAGGCTACAACTTCATCAGACCATTTAAAGCCCCATGAGTTTGGTACAAAGGCAATCAAGATAAAAATACTTGAGAAGAGAATAACAGGCATACCTGCAATGAAACCATCACGAATAGCACGAAGATAGATATTACGAGATAATTTCTCAAAGAAAGGTTTTCCTTTCTCGATAAATGCAATTAGTTTATTCATTATTTAACTCCTCTCTTATAAAGTTCGATTAAGTGGTGCATCAAATCTTTTAACAAGACAGTTGTCATCAAGTGGTCTTGGCCATGCATCATGGTCACACTATACGCTAAGTCCTCACCAGAAGCTTCCTTAGTCAATAGACTTGTTTGCGCGTGGTGTGCCTCTGCGATACAGCTACCAGCTTCCTCTACCAGAGCGTCCGCTTTTTCAAAATCACCAGCTTCAGCAGTCTTCAAGGCTTCCAATAGTTTTGAACGAGCATCGCCAGCATAGGCTACGATTTCAAAACCTAACAATGTTACTTCTTCTCTATTCATGATAGAATTCTCCTTATATAGTTTTAATTAAATTTTTATGACAATAAACGTTGGATATGTAGAACTAGATAAACTCGTTCACTTTTATACAAATCAAGACCCGTATGTTGTGTAATCACATCATAGATTTTGGAACCAATCTCGAAGGCTTTTGGATAGGATTGTTTAATATGATCTTCCATATCCAGAAGTGATTGGTTATCATCTCTAGATCTGTCTAAATAATCCAAGAAATAATTCAAATGAATCATAAAACGATCATAGAAATGGTTATTCTCTTTAGTTCGTTGAATTGCATAGTCCGTTAAAACTTCTTCAACATTCCTGAGAATTTCTTTCCTCTTATCAATCGACTCCACAAGTTCCACTTCATTTTCACCTTCGGCATTAATGAAATGATAAGCAATCCGAATAATTTCGTCCTCAGGAAAATGATCGGTCAGTTTTTGACGATAAATTTCAAATGCTTCATTTGCGATTTGAAAAGCAACAGGATACTTAGCGGAAATATCTGGTAGATTACTATCCTTGTACCTTCCTTGTGCTAGAGCTTGGTAAGAACAGTAAATATGATCTGTCAAGGTTACGTAGAGATACTCTTGAATCGGATAATGATATTTCTTTGATAGCTTATCAATGATTTCATAGGTCACTGTGATAAAATCAAGCGGAACATCTTTGAGAAGAGCCATAAAGTTTTCTCTTGACTCTTCGGTCTTCATCCGAAAGATTTTCTCAACCTGATGTTCAGCAATCAAATCCCCTTTCTTCTTTCCAAATGTAATCCCCTTACCAATCACAATCACTTCTTCTCCTTTATCATTTCTGACAAGCGAGACATTGTGATTCATTGGATTTAGAATTCGATACATGTAAACCTCCTTTTATATCTTAAAGGTATATGAGTATAAAAAATGACCACAAATGAACTAGAAAATCATCCGATTTCTAATTCACCTGTGATCATGCCTAATATTACTTAGTAACACTCACCTTGTATTAACTTGTGATTTAAGTATAGCACAAGTAAGTTATTTTGTAAACCTTTACATACAACTTTTTTAAATTTTTTTAGATTCATGTTCCTAACCTAGAAGGACTTGCTTACACGCGTTCTTTCCATGAAGTCGCTGTTGTTTGAAGAACTTTATTGAGCTCATCAATGTTTTCAAATCCAGTTGTGCGAAGCCATTCACGAGCTGCTGCTTCACCATCTTTGATATAAGCTTCAACTGATCCAGCCCATGTAGCACGGCCACAAAGAACTCCATTGAAGTTTGCACCTGATTCATGAGCAAATACAAGAGTATCTTGGAAAAGTTTAGCTGATACACCAGCACTCAAGTAGATATATGGCAAGTTAGTTGCTTCATCTTGTGCTTTGAAGAATGCTGCTGCTTCTTCACGTGTGTAAACTACTTCACCCTCAGCGAAGCCTTCAACATATTTAATGTTAACAGGAACTTCTACTTTCAAGACATCAATGTTAAAGCGTGGGTCTGAGAAGACTTTCATAGCACCGATAACTTTGTGTGGTTTTACTTTCGCGTATTCTACAGAACCAGCGTCAGCAATTTTTTCATCGTAAGCAAGGATTTCAAGGAAGAATGGGATATCTTCAGCCACACATTCAGAACCGATACGTTCGATGTAAGCTTGTTTTTCTTGGTTGAGTTCGTCTGAGCTATCTACATCATAGTAAAGCAAGAATTTAACTGCATCTGCACCTTCTTCTTTAATACGTTTTGCAGACCAAACATCCAAGCAGTCTGGCAAGCGTTTTGTACTTGTTGTATCATAACCTGTTTTTTCATAAGCAAGGAGAAGACCAGCTTTTTCATCAAGAGCTTTAGTTGCTGGAAGTCCATACTCAGGGTCAAGAAGCATAGATGAAGCGTATTTAGTCAATTCATCTGCTACCAAAACTTTAAGTTCTTCCATTTGAGCCACTGTTGGTTCTTCTGTTTGGTGTTGAGCCATGAGGCGTTTCAAAGCACCACGTTGGTCAAATGCAAGAGCTGAGATGATACCATTTTCATCAGAAAGTTTTTCTAAGCGTGCACGTTTTTGTTCTGTTAAAGCCATTTTATACCTCTTTTACTATTAATTGATCATATAGAGCTTGATAGTTGGCCATGTTGACATGACCAGTCATTTTTTCTTGAGCATTGAGCATACCAAGGACATTTGCCTTGATGAGTAATGCTGCATCCGATTCTTTGTGAAGCAGTCCTGAAGAAATTCCTGCCACAGTAGAGTCTCCAGATCCGACAGGGTTGACCACCTGAATTCTAGGAATATCTACCTTGTAGAAAGTGTCACCATGTTTGGCAAAAGCACCGTTGGCACCAAGTGAAACGATAATCCATTCAATACCTGCAAACAAAGGTTCTTGAAGTACTTCTTTTAATTCATCCAAATCCTCAGAAACTTCTCTTCCAAGAAGCTGAGATAATTCCTCATTATTTGGTTTGATGACTGTTGGTTTATGTGGTGATTCAAGAACAGCCTGAAGTGCTGCACCAGAGCAGTCCAAGACAACAGGTTTGCCAGCTTGATTCGCAAGTTCTACCAAGCTCGCATAGTAATCAACTGGAAGGCCAGCTGGGAGACTACCTGAAATAGCTACTACTTCAACTGACTCCAAGAGTTTTTTGAAATGTTCCAAAAAGTCTTGACCTTCCTGTTCCAATACTTCAGGACCTTTTTCAAGAACTTCTGTTTGATTGTCTCCGTGAAGAATAGCGATACAGTTACGAGTTTCTCCCTGAATAGAGAAGAAATCTTTCTTAACGTTATCATCGATATTTTCAACCAAAAACTCACCAAGTTTGCCACCAACTAAACCAGTAGCAAGAACAGAATCCCCAAATTCTGAAAGTACTCGAGTAACGTTTAGTCCTTTACCACCAGCAGTTTTGGTTACATCCACCACACGATTGACAGTATCAATCTTCAACTCATCCAAAGGATAGGAAATATCGATGGATGGGTTCATTGTGACTGTTAAAATCATAGGTCACCTCTTAGTCGTGGTATTCTCCGCGATCCCATTTTTCAAGGAATTCAGTGAAGAAGTTTGCGTCTGTTTGTTGAGCATTGTGACTTTCAACGTGTTCAATTTTCGCAATCAATTTTTTGTTTTCTTCAGATGGTTTGTATTCAGCATGGATGAAAGCTTCGATGATGTCACACATGAGCAATTCACCAGTAATCTTACCACCAAAACCGATAACGTTGGCGTTCAATTCTTCTTTAGCATAAAGAGCTGTTGTCATATCACGAACCAAGGCAGAACGGACACCTGGAACTTTATTTACAGCGTTGTTGATACCAACACCAGTACCACAGATACATACTCCAAGATCAGCTTGACCGCTAGTTACAGCTTCACCAACTTTTTTACCAAAGATTGGGTAGTGAGTACGTGTGTGGTCATAAGTACCAAAGTCAATGACTTCATATCCTTTTGATTTCAAAAATTCTGAAACCGCCATTTTTTCATCTGTTACGATGTGGTCACATCCAATTGCAATTCTCATTTTTAACTTACCTTTCTTACTGTAATCTAATTAGCACATTTTGTTCAACATATCAACACGAATTTGGTGACGACCACCGTCGTATTTACCGTTAACAAATCCTTTAGCAATGTTTTTAGCCAATTCATCACCAACAAGTTGTGCACCCATAGTGATCATACGTGAGTTGTTGTGTCCACGAGTCATATAAGCTGAACGTTCGTCAGATACTTCTGCAGCAACCATTCCTTTGATCTTAGTTGCGACCATAAATGGACCAGCTCCATAAGCATCAATCACGATACCAAGGTTTTGTTCTTCTTTGTTTACTTCTGCAGCAACAGCAAGAGTCACATCAACAAAGTCTTGACCTTCAGCTGTAACATCCACAACGTGGAAGTTTTCTTTTTCCAAGAAGTCTTTCACAACTTCTTTCAATCTCAAACCTGCAGCATCTGCACCGATAACAATAGACATATTGTATACTCCTTTTTATTTTTCTAGGCTAGTAAAACCTTTTATAGTTAGCAGTTTAGCTACAAAAAGCTTTCTAGCAGTTTATTGACAAATTGGATTGAATGAGATGAATGACACCTTATTCAAGTTTAGGAAACCAGTTTCCTAGAAATAATCCTTCTCCACGAAAGAAAATATAACAAGCGATTATTTGTTTGTTACAAACATCATTTGTTGCTTACAAACATAATATACTCCTATTTACCGAAAAAGTCAACAGTTAATGTTTGTTTTTGTGTTTTTTTAACTAAAAAATTTCGATATCAAAACCAATTTGATCCACTTGACCAGGTTCTAGGAGACGAACATTCTTCTTATCTTCTAGATGATCTCCTTCTTCAAGAGATGTTGACAAACCTGACCATGGTTCAAAAGCAATGAAAGGTCCCTTATTCAAAGTTGACCAGATAATGAGATTTGAGAACTCTGCAAAGTGCACTTTCAACCCTTTATCATGTTTACGAGAACGAAGGGCAATTGTTCTAGATTGCAATTCATCTAAGGTGACTGCATCTGTACTGAAAAGATCATAGCTGAGGTCTAATTCTTTTTGACCTTCTAACCATGGACTTCTATCTTGGAAATCCAACATACCTGTTTCTGGGAAAGGGCGTGGAACAGAGCAAGTCTCTTCTTTCTCAAACTCTAAATAGTAGTCTTCATAGACTTCATCATCAAGTAGAGGACAATTAAAGCCTGGATGTCCACCAATAAAGTAAGGCATGACCTTGCTAGTTTCTTTATTGAAAATCTTGTATTGAGTCCGTACTGTCTTACCAGTAAGGATATAAGTGATTTCTAGGCGGAAATGATAAGGGTAGTTCTGATAGCTATTCTCATCGTCTTCAATTGCAAAAGTTACACTCTTGTCTGTCTGTTCAACTAATTCAAATTCTTTCTTACGAACCAAACCATGACGAGGAATGCTCCCTTTACTTTCTTGTCCCTTCTCATCTATATAGAGGGCTGTATCATCCCTCAATGAACCACAAATGGGGAATAGAACAGGAGCTTGTCCACTCCAATAAGTGGCATCCCCTTGCCACAAATACTCAAGACCTTCAGCATCTTTTATAGAAGAAAGAGCCCCGCCAAAACTGTTAAATTGAACACTTAATTGTTCTGATTTTAATTCAATTACCATTATTTTCTCCGATTTCTTGATAGTTTATAAAAAACTAGGCTGTCACTCCTAATGGTATGACAACCTAGTTTCAACAATTTACATTTTATAGGAGCGCATTATTTTGCTTTTGCTGCGTACTCTTCGTTACGTTTGATCATTTGTTTTCTGTACCAAGCAAAGATACCGATATAGAATACAAGGAAGACTACAGCACCAAGGATTGCTTTGATATCACCTGTTGTAGTGTTACCAATTGTCCAACCAAGAAGTTTTTCGATTGGTCCTTCAAGAGTTGAGTGAGTGATCAATTGAGTTTGGCTCACACCTTCTGGGAAGGCACCTACACCTTTAGCAAGTTCTGTTGCAAATGGTGCGATAAGTGTACCTGAAAGAAGGAAGAGTGGCAACAAGAGTGTTCCGAAGATAATCATACGGAGCAATTTACCACGTGTTACAACCAAGAGAGCTGGAGTAACACCCATAGCGATGATACCTGCAAGTGGCAAGATACCATTTCCGACTTTTGAAAGAAGCACAGCTTCAACCAACATAATTGGTGCAAGTACGTTTGCACAAGCCCAAACTTCAGCACGACCAGCGATGAAAGGCCAGTCAAGACCGATGTTGAATTTACGTCCTTGAAGACGTTTAGTAGCAACGTTTGTAATACCTTGTGAAAGTGGCTCTACGGCAGCGATGAACCATGAACCGATAAGTGAGAAGAGTTCCAAAGACACACCAGCTGTCAAACCAAGAGACAACCAACCTTTAATAACTAATTGCCAGTTTGATGCATCTTCTACGCCAGCAACTGGATGTGGAGTACCCATCAAACCGATGACGATACCAAGGATGAAACCGATGAAGAATTTAGATCCCCAGAAACCGATTTTCTTGTTCAATTTAGCAGCATCAAAGTCATATTTATCAAGACCTGGGAAGAATTTTTCAAAAATCTTATCCAAAACCATGATAACTGGGTTCATCATGTAGTTCATGTGAGTTGAAGTCATTGGTGATGAACTTGGTGCGTTAAGAAGATCGTCGAATGTAGGTTTCATCAAATCAGAGTTGATAATTTTAAGAACCCCAACAAGAACAACTGCTGCAGTCGCAATGAAGAGTGAAACTCCTTGGCTAACGCCATTGTTGTCTGCATACCATTTAATCAAAAGACCTGTGATAGACAAGTGCCAGATATCGAAGATATCAACGTCAAGTGTATCAGTTTTCTTCATAGCAAGCATCACTACGTTGACAATCAACATGATGAGCAAGAAGTAAAGTGTCCAAGCAGATCCCCAAGTGATTGTAGCAAGCGGTGCCCAACCAACGTCGGTGATGTTCAATTGAATACCAGTATTTTCAACGAATTTTGCAAGTGATGCTGAGAAAGCACCATTTAGCATACCGATGATAGCACCGATACCAGTAAGAGCGATGGCAAGTTTGATACCACCTTCAAGCGCTTTGGAGAATTTCACTCCAAAAAGTAGAGCCAATACTGTCAAAATGATCAACATGATGATCGGTCCACCCATATCCAAGATAGGTTTGAACAGCTTATTGGCTAGTTCGATAATGACATCCATAATAGTTCCTCCCTTTTTATGTTATATGAATGTTAACAAATTAAAATTAGCTTAACCCGTGTTCTTTAATGGCTGCTTCAATATTGTCAAATACTGGAGCACTCATAGCTGGGATACGGAATAAGATTGGTCCAGCTTCGATAACTGGAATACCTGGGTCAAAACCAAGGTCTGTAGCAGCAATTGGTGTGAAGATATCATAACCTTTGATAAGATCTTCGTTAACGTCTTTGACCATAACTGCATCACAGTGGACATCAAAACCGCGGTTTGAAAGTTCTTCTTCAAGAGCACTTTTAATTTGGTGGCTTGAGTTAACACCTGCACCGCAGGCAGCAAGAATTTTTATCATATGGATTTCCTCCGATTTAATATTTTTAATAGACAAGATTAAGCGATTGCTTCAGCGATATAAGCATAGAGGGCTTCAGGTTCAGAAATTTTTGATAGGTCTTCAAGATGACCATTTCCAGTAAAGAAGTCCATCAACTGAGCAAGAATGTTCGTTTGACTTGAACTTGAGTTATTAATGATAAAGAAGAGCAAGGATACTTCTACTTCCTTATCTGGCGCAATCATATTGTGGAAAGTCACCGGTTTCTCTAATCGAACGACCACAACTTTTTCGGCAAGATTATGAACAATATCTGTGTGAGGAATAGCCACATTCGGCAAATCCTTACCCAAAAATTCCATATCTAAGCCAGTTGGAAATGACTTTTCACGCGTGATCAAGGCTTCACGATAAGTTGGAGTTACGATTTCCCGTTCTTCCAATAAAGTTGCAACCTGATCAAAGAGATGTTCTTGATTATCCGCTTCTAAGCAAAACACAAGGTTTTTGTCAAAGAAATGATCTAATCCCATAAGGTTTTTCCCTTCTTTCCATTAACTTTATGCTATAAGTATAACACTATATGAAACCGTTGTCAATGTTTTTCTGTTGTTTTTTGTCCCTTTTTTGATTATTTTGTTTATTTTTTATCTTTACAATCAAAACAAACGTTTAAAACAAACACTTTAAACGATTTAATCCTATTATAAATGCAAAAAAACAGGCCTATTTAAGCCTGTTTTACTATTGATTCTTATGTAAATTTCCTATGAACAAGAAAAACAATTATGATAACTTATTCTTCATCCATGCTCAAGACGCTAAGGAAGGCTTCTTGTGGAACTTCTACTGATCCGATAGCTTTCATGCGCTTCTTACCAGCTTTTTGTTTTTCAAGGAGTTTGCGTTTACGAGAAACGTCACCACCATAACATTTAGCAAGTACGTTCTTACGAAGGGCCTTGATATCAGTACGAGCCACAATCTTGTGTCCAATAGCTGCTTGAATTGGGACCTCAAATTGTTGGCGAGGAATGATTTTCTTGAGCTTATCAACGATGAGTTTCCCACGTTCGTAAGCAAAATCCTTGTGAACGATAAAGCTGAGGGCATCCACCTTGTCTCCGTTGAGAAGGATATCCATTTTGACCAGCTTAGATGGGCGGTACTCTGACAATTCGTAGTCAAAGCTAGCGTAACCACGTGTCGAAGACTTAAGCTTATCAAAGAAGTCGAAGACGATTTCAGCCAGTGGAATTTGATAGATAACATTGACACGGTTATCATCAATATAGTCCATAGTCACAAAGTCACCACGCTTGCGCTGAGCTAGCTCCATTACAGCTCCTACGAACTCCTGTGGTACCATGATTTGCGCCTTAACATAAGGCTCTTCAATGGTCGCAATCTTGGTAGGATCTGGGAACTCAGATGGGTTAGATACATCCATAGACTCACCGTCGGTCAAGTTAACCTTATAGATAACAGATGGAGCTGTCATGATGAGGTCGATGTTGAACTCACGCTCTAAACGTTCTTGGATAACATCCATATGGAGAAGTCCAAGGAAACCACAACGGAAACCAAATCCAAGTGCCTGAGATGTTTCTGGTTCAAACTGAAGACTAGCATCATTCAGTTGCAATTTTTCAAGCGCTTCACGTAGGTCATTATACTTGTTTGACTCAATTGGGTAGAGACCTGCAAAAACCATAGGATTCATCTGCTTGTAACCATGTAATGGCTCTGCCGCAGGATTGGTTGCCAAGGTAACAGTATCACCCACACGAGTGTCTTGAACCGTCTTGATAGAAGCCGCAATATAACCAACGTCACCAGTCGCAAGGAAATCACGACCAACTGCTTTGGGTGTAAAAATACCGACTTCGGTCACATCAAAGGTCTTGCCATTGCTCATGAGCTGAATCTTATCACCAGGTTTGACCACTCCATCCATAACACGCACTTGGAGGATAACTCCTCGGTAAGCATCGTAAACAGAGTCAAAAATCAAGGCCTTCAGTGGTGACGTCACATCACCTGTTGGCGCTGGCACTTTTTCTACGATTTGCTCAAGAATTTCTTCGATACCGATACCAGCCTTGGCAGAAGCCAAAACTGCTTCACTGGCATCCAAACCAATGACATCTTCAATCTCTGTACGCACGCGCTCAGGATCTGCAGCTGGTAGGTCAATTTTGTTAATGACTGGCATGATTTCCAAATCATTGTCCAAGGCCAGATAAACATTGGCAAGGGTTTGAGCCTCAATCCCTTGGGCAGCATCAACCACCAAAATAGCTCCTTCACAGGCAGCTAGCGAACGTGAAACTTCATAGGTAAAGTCCACGTGCCCCGGTGTGTCAATCAAGTGAAAAATGTAAGTTTCCCCATCTTTTGCAGTGTAATTGAGCTCTATGGCATTCAACTTAATGGTAATCCCACGTTCCCGCTCTAAATCCATACTATCCAAAAGCTGGGCCTGCATTTCACGGCTTGAAACCGTCTCAGTTTTTTCCAAAATGCGGTCTGCTAGAGTTGATTTCCCGTGGTCAATATGGGCGATAATAGAGAAGTTACGAATCTTCTCCTGTCGTTTTTTCAATTCTTCTAAGTTCATGATTCTCTTCCTTTCAGGGTATCTATTTATTATAAATTGTTTTTGCCATTTTGACAAGACCATACCCTGCTAGGAGTACTAATCTTCAGCGACAAAGCCGTCATTTTCGATAAAGTAGTGTTCTGTCATTCCTTGGTCTGTAAAGACAATCCCATGAAGGACACCACCATAAACAGCTCCTCCATCCATTCCAATCTTGCCATCTTCTGTAGTCCAAAGCTCAGCAGTACCACGCTCTTGCTTTAACAAACCATAGACCGGTGTATGGCCAAAGACAATGATTTTTCCAGTATGATTTTCTGCTTCGTGGAATGGTTTTCTAAGCCAGACTTTTTTATAATCTGTAGTTTCATGCCAGTCATCCAAGGTTAAATCAATACCTGCATGAACAAAGATATACTTGTCTGTCTCTACCACAAAAGGCATTTGACGAATGAATTCGACCAAATCTGCCGCTTCAGTAGTGACACGCTTGGCATCTTCTACTCCATCAACTGGTGCATCCAAGGGACGACCTAGGATAGAGTTAATGGTTGTATCTCCACCATTGCGACGATAATGGTCATAACTTTCTTCTGGGTCATCGAGCCAAGTCAAAAACATATACTCGTGATTTCCTGACAAACAGATTGCCCCTTGATTATCAACCAAGTCCTTGACCATTTCAAGGACACGGCGACTATCTTCACCACGGTCAATCAAGTCCCCTAGAAAGAGCAACTGAGTCTGACCATCCCATGTTTTGAGAAGGTCTTCCAGCATCCCAGCTTTTCCGTGAACATCTCCAATTACATAATAGTCTGTCATCTTATTCCTCCCTGTTTCTCAACAATTCTCTGGCTTGCGTCAGGGCGGCTTCTGTGACATCATCACCTGCCAACATCTTAGCAACTTCTTCCACTCGCTCTTCAACCGTCAAGAGACGAACAGTCGAAACTGTTGAATGGTCATTGCTAATCTTCTCAATAAAGAATTGATAATCTGCAATCGCAATCACTTGTGGCAAATGGGAAATAGCCAGAACCTGACCATGCTGGCCAATTTTATGAATCTTCTGTGCGATGGCTTGAGCTACACGACCTGAAACTCCCGTATCCACCTCATCAAAGACAATACTTGTCTTACCTTCTTTACGTGAAAAGGCAGACTTAATGGCTAACATGAGACGAGATAATTCCCCACCAGACGCAACCTTAACCAAGGGTTTAAAGTCTTCACCAGGGTTGGTTGAAATGTAAAACTCGACCATTTCATTTCCCTCACGACTGAATTTGCCCTTGCTAAAACGAACCTGAAACTGGGCTTTTTCCATATAAAGGTCTTGCAATTCTTGTTTAATCTCTGCTTCTAGCTGCTGGGCCAAGTCATGACGAGCAGATGCAAGCTGGCCTGCCAAATCAACAAGATTGACTTCCAATTTCTTGAGCTCAGCTTCCATGTCCTCAGACGAAAGATTATTGCCAGTCAAGAGATTGTATTCTTCCGTAATCTTGGCAAAATAAAGCAAGACATCGTCAACAGTCCCACCATACTTACGAGTAATGGTATGAAGGAGATCCAAACGATTCTCAACCTGCATGAGGCGATTACCATCAAAATCTAAATCCTCAATGATTGCTTCCAAACGTTTGCTAATATCTTCTAAGACATAGTAGGTCTCAGACAGTGAGCTTGAAATTTCACGGTATTCAGGGTCATACTCTTCGACACTTTCCATGTCATTCATGGCTGAACGAACATTAGCCAGACTTGAAAAATCTTCATTGTCCAACATACTGTAGGCATTGGTTAGGGTATCCGCAATATTTTTATGGTTGAGGAGTTTATCTCGCTCTTGGTTAAGAGCCAAGTCCTCACCTGCTTGCAAGTTTGCTGCCTCAATCTCTGCCATTTGAAATTCCAACATTTCAATACGAGCCTTGTGTTCCTGTTGGTTTTTCTTGACTTCCAGGACCTGCTTGCGCATTTTCCGATAGGCATCAAAACTCGTTTGATAGGTTTCTTTCAAGGCCCAAAAGGCTGTATCACCAAATTCATCCAACATCTGGATATGCAGTTGAGGACGCATTAACTCCTCTTGGTCATGCTGACCATGAATATCCACAAGATGTTGCCCAATAGCACGCAAAACAGACAGATTAACCATCTGGCCATTGACACGACTAATACTACGACCATTTTGCAGAATTTCTCGACGGATGATGATTTCATCACCCATTTCCAAACCTTGCTCATCAAAAATTTCCTGCAAAAGGCGACTATTCTCAACTGAGAAAAGCCCCTCAATCTCTGCCTTTGGCGCACCATGACGAATAACATCTGTCGTAGCACGAGCTCCCAACATCATATTCATGGCATCAATGATAATTGACTTCCCTGCACCCGTTTCACCAGTCAGGACAGTCATCCCCTTTTCAAAATTGAGGGAAATAGCCTCAATAATGGCAAAGTTTTTTATCGAAATTTCAAGTAACATATAGACCTACCAATTTTTTACTTGTTCAAAGATTTCCTCAGCTAGACTTTCACTTCTGGCAATGACTAAAATCGAGCTATCATCAGCTAAACAGCTAAAAATCTTGTCAGCAAAAGTCTCGATTAACTGAGCTTTTACAAAAGCTGTATTTCCTGGAATAACTTGGAGATTAATCATCTTATCCATCAATTCAGCTGACTCAATATTGTCTTCAGCCAGTTGCAAACTTTTTACGATTGATTTTGGTAATTCATAGACATAGGTGTTGTCTCTCAAAGGAATTTTGACAATACCTAGTTCTTTGATATCTCGTGATACCGTCGCTTGAGTGGCAGTTATACCTGCTTCTTTCAAATGTTCTACAATTTCTTCTTGCGTGCCGATTTGATAATCTGTCACAAATCGTCTAATTTTTTCAAGTCTCTCTTTTTTATTCATTTTTAAATTGACTATGCGCCCTCTCTACTACTTCTTCAATTTCAGCAAGAACCTGATTGCTTGCTGACTCTTCTTTTTTCAAATACGCTAAAAATTCAATATTTCCATGCCCACCTTGGATGGGAGAAAAGTCCAATCCAAGGACTGAAAAGCCCTCCTCTACTGCCATGGTTGTGACAGATTCAAGGACATGTTGATGAACCTTAGCATCACGAATGATTCCATTTTTCCCAATCTGCTCACGTCCTGCTTCAAACTGAGGCTTAACCAGAGCCACAACCTGACCTTGATCTGCCAAGACACGATGCAAGGCCGGAAGAATCAGACTAAGGGAAATAAAACTCACATCAATGCTGGCAAAGCTCGACTCCTTCTCGAAATCAGCCTTTTCAGCATAGCGGAAATTGAACTGCTCCATGCTGACAACTCGCGGGTCCTGGCGTAGTTTCCAAGCCAACTGATTGGTACCAACATCAACTGCAAAGACCAACTCAGCACCATTTTGCAACATGACATCGGTAAAACCTCCAGTAGAAGCACCGATATCAATCGTGGTTGCTCCTTCCACTGACAAATCAAAGACCTGCAAGGCCTTTTCTAATTTCAAACCACCACGACTGACATACTTGAGTTTCTCGCCCTTGAGTTTTAGCTCGGTGTCATCTGGAATTTTCTCTCCTGGCTTGTCAAACCGTTCTCCGTTAAGGACTGCTACGACTAGTCCAGCCATTACACCACGCTTGGCTTGTTCTCGCGTTTCAAACAAGCCCTGTTTATAAGCTAGTACGTCCACTCTTTCCTTAGTCATTGATTCTCAAACTTTCTACTACTTTTACAATCGATTCTGTTTCAAAGTGAACCTGCTGGGCAATGTCGTCTAATTTGGCATTAGCTTGATCCAGAGTCTGGTTACAAAAGGCAATAGCCTCTTCTAAGCCCAACAAAGCTGGATAGGTTGATTTTGCAGCCTGCAGGTCCTTTTGTGGTGTCTTGCCGATTTCCTCAAAACTAGCTGTCACATCTAACACGTCATCTCGAACTTGAAAAGCAAGTCCAATCAATTCACCAACAGTTTTCAGCTTTACCTGCATTTCAGGTGCCAATTCGGCTATGATGGCAGCTGCTTGGAAGGGATAGGCTAGTAACTTTCCAGTCTTATTAGCATGAATAGTCTGGAGTTCTTCCAAAGACAAATGCTGGTGTTCGCCTTCCATGTCCAAAACCTGCCCTGCCACCATGCCCAAACTTCCTGAAGCAAGAGATAAGTTGGCAATCAAGTCCACCTTGATCTGACTTGGCAAATCTGCCTGCGCTATCAAAGCATAAGGATCTAGGAACAAGGCATCTCCAGCCAAAATGGCCATAGCTTCTCCAAATTTCTTATGATTGGTCAATCGTCCCCTACGGTAATCATCGTCATCCATGGCAGGAAGATCATCATGAATCAAGCTCCCTGTATGGATCATTTCCAAAGCAGCAGCCACCTGCGCGTGTGCTGGTTTAATAGCCACCTGCAAGGCTTCCAGAACTTCTAACAGAAGAAAAGGCCGAATACGTTTGCCACCAGCGTGAATGGAATAGAGAATAGCCTCTCGCAAACTCGAGGCAAACTGCTGGTCTCCATAAAAGTCTTCCAAGGCCGACTCGACAAGAGCTAATTTCTCTTGTTTTTTCATTCAAAATCACTTTCTGTTCCGTCTTCTTGCATGATCTTGACCAAGGTCTTTTCAGCCTTGTCCAGCGTCGCTTGGAGCTCTTTTGACAAGACCATACCCTTTTGAAAGGCAGCAATCGCATCTTCCAGAGCAATTTCACCATTTTCCAAACTTTGGACAATGGTCTCCAGTTCTGCTAGATTTTCCTCAAATTTCTTTTGTTTTGACATCTTTAACCTCTAATTCTACTTGACCATCTCGCATCAAAAGCGTCACTTGGTCTTTTTTCTTCAAACTCTCAACCGAATCTACAACGGACTCTTCTTTCTTGACAATAGCATAACCACGCGCCACAATTCGGCTAGTATCTAACATGAGCAGGGCTTCTGAAAGTCGCTTCACTTCAGCAACCTTGGCATCATAAACCAGCGCCATTTGGCTACGGAGAAGCTTGTCCAACTGACCTAGACGGTCTTGATAACGCTGAATTTTGGTAACAGGTGATAACTGGACTAGTCGATGCGTCCGTGCTTGGACGACTTGTTTGTTATCAGAAATCCGTGTACGTAAACTTTGTTTTAAACGCAGTTGCAGTTGATCCAAGCGTTGCATATAGCCATCATACAAACGCTCTGGCTGTCTAAAGATAACAGACTGACTGCATTTTTTCAAAGCTTCTTGTTTCTTATATAGGACATTTCGGACTGCTGTTGCCATCCGTTTTTCCTGATTTTGCAAATGAGCTAATAGATCCAACTTGGTCACAGGTGTTGCTAGTTCAGCTGCAGCTGTTGGCGTCGCAGCGCGGCGATCTGCCACAAAATCTGCTAAAGTCACATCTGTCTCATGTCCCACACTAGAAATGATTGGCAAACGAGATTCAAAAATAGCTCGTACCACAATTTCTTCGTTAAAGGCCCAAAGATCCTCGATAGAACCTCCACCACGACCAATAATCAGCAAGTCCAAATCGTCCCGTTGATTGGCTCGAGCGATATTTCGAGCTATTTCCTCCGCAGATCCTTCACCTTGCACCTTAGTTGGATAAAGCAGGATATCGACACCTGGGAATCGCCTGCTGACGGTCGTGATAATATCTCGAATCACGGCTCCACTGCGACTGGTCACTACACCAATTCTCTTAGAAAATTGGGGCAGAGGTTGCTTGAAGCTTTCTTGAAACAGACCTTCTTCTGTCAATTTTTTCTTGAGTTGTTCAAACTGAATCGCAAGCGCCCCAACCCCATCAGGCTCTGCCTTTTCAATGATGATGGAGTAGCTACCACTTGGTTCATAGACCTGTACGCGCCCAATCACATTGATTTTCATTCCTTCTTCCAGGTCGAAACCTAATTTCTGATAAATTCCAGACCAAATAGTCGCTTGAATAACTGCATGGTCATCCTTTAGGGAGAAATATTGGTGAGTAGGTCGTTTACGAAAGTTAGAAACTTGACCAGTTAAATAGACTCGTTCCAAGTAAGGGTCTTTATCGAATTTCATTTTCAGATACTTGGTCAAAGTTGTTACCGATAAATACTTTTCCATCTCCACCTACTATTCATTTTCTTGCTCTTTCATGGGTATTATTATACCAAAAATATGCCTAAAAATCTCCATTTATGTACCATTATGAGTGAAAAATAAAAAAGGAGGCAAGGCCTCCACATCTGATTATTTGCTATTTCGGGCTTCTTCCAAAATCTTTGCAATCTTGGTCGTCAACAGGTCGATAGCAACTGTATTGCTGACTCCCTCAGGAATGACGATATCAGCATAACGCTTAGTTGGCTCGATAAACTGGTGGTACATGGGTTTGACCACACCTAAGTACTGGTCAATAACGCTATCAAGGCTACGTCCACGCTCCTCCATATCACGCTTGATACGACGAATAATGCGCACATCATCATCCGTATCCACAAAAATCTTGATATCCATCAAATCACGCAGGCGCTTGTCCTCCAAGACTAAAATGCCCTCAACGATAAAGACATCTTGAGGCTCCTGACGATAGGTCTTGCTACTTCGTGTATGCTCTGTATAGTCATAAGTCGGGATGTCCACCGGACGCCCTGCCAACAATTCCTTAATCTGCTCAATCATCAAGTCTGTATCAAAGGCAAAAGGATGGTCGTAGTTGGTTTTGACACGCTCTTCAAAGGTCAAGTGAGACTGATCCTTGTAGTATGAATCATGCTCAATCATGGAAATCTTTTCATCAGGAAAATGCGATAAAATGGCTCTTGAAACACTGGTCTTACCACCACCAGAACCACCTGTCACTCCGATAATGATTGGTCTATTTTGCATGCTATCCTCCGTTTTTTTATCCGTCGTCTATTCTATCACATTTTTTACAAAATTTATAGTCTGATTTGGATAGTCTAGGAGAAACAACACTCCCTACACCTCAGTTAGACTAGCTAAAAACCTTCCTTGGCTTATAGAGATTGCCCCGTTTTTCTAGAATGGCTAACAATTTATCATCTTCAAAGGCAGCCAGTTCTTTGTCCGTTTGGTCTAGCTCAATAAAACGACCAAAGCGCACTTCTGTAGCCTGTTCTGGGGATAGGAAAACTTTGACAAGGTCGCCTGTCCCAATCTCTAGAGGATGGAGAAAGTCCAATTGGCCAGCCTCCACTTTTTCAGCAATTTCTTCCAAGGTAAGAGCATCCTCAAGTTGCAAACCTGCTGCACTAGTCCGTGTCAGATGTGACATATGAGCTGCATATCCCAATTTTTCTCCCAAGTCAACTGATAAGGTACGGATATAAGTCCCCTTGCTGCATTTCACCCGGAAAGTAAAGCGTGCAAGTTCGCCCTCATAAGAAATCGAACTTGTTCGCTCAAATTGATAAATGGTCACCTGACGTTCTGGGCGCTCCACTTCCTGACCAGCACGCGCATACTCATAAAGCTTACGACCATTGACCTTGACAGCCGAATACATAGGTGGAATCTGACTAATAGGCCCAGTCAAACTAGCGATTGCTTCATCGACAAGTTTTTCATCCAAGGGCGATAAAACAGGTGTCTCTGCAACCACTTCCCCACTTGCATCCTCAGTCGTTGTTGAATAGCCAAGAGTAATTTCCCCCTCATAGACCTTTCCCTCATCCTGCATAAACTCGACCATTCGTGTCGCCTTGCCAACCGCAATGGGCAAAACACCCACCACATCCGGATCCAAGGTCCCACCATGACCAATCTTCTTAGTTTCCAAAATCTTACGCAGTTTAAAAACCGCATCATGCGAGGTCATCCCCGCTTCTTTTTTTAAGTTGATAATACCGTTCATATTTGCTTTCTCACTCCCCCTTCAATGCTTCAAACTTCGCTTTCATGGTTGGATTTTTTCGGGTCAATTTTTTTACGGATACATCCTCCAATTTGTTGTTTGCAAGGCGAAGTTGGTTTTCAGATGTGGTTAGGAATTTCTTGACCTCTTCCATGCGTTTGATGGCCTTGTCGATTTCATCGATAGCTTTGCCAAAGTTGGTTGAAGCAGAGTTGTAGTTTTTAGCAAAAGCTAGTTTAAAGGCATCTAAGTCTTCTTCAAAATGCGTAATGTCAATATTTTGTTCGCGAACCAAGGCCAGCTCCTGCTTGTATTTTAGGGAATTAAGCGCCGCATTTCGCAGGAGTCCAATCAACTGGATAAAGAATTGAGGTCGAACCACATACATCTTTTCATACTCATGACTGACATCCACGATACCCGTGTTAAAGTAGTCATTATCGGCCTCAAGCATGGTCACCAAAACGGCATACTCACAGTTCTTCTCCCGACGATCCTTGTCCAATTCCTTATAAAAATCTGCATTCTTGTGCTTCTTCTCTGTTCCATCCGCTTCATTTTTCATCTCAAACATAATGGAAATGATTTCGACCCCATTTTCATCACATTCACGGAAGATAAAGTCCCCCTTAGACCCACGCGCAGAAACCTTGTTATCCTTCTCAAAGTAAGCATTTGGAAAGGCAAAACTGCGAACCTTGTTAAACTCACTTTCAGCATACTGTTCCAGACTTTCCCCGATGGCTTTTGTAGATTGTTGAGCTTTGAAATTCTTATAAAATTCGACTTGTTCACTGGCTGCCTTGAGCTGTGCTTCATAGTTTTGCTTAACAGAAGAAAGAGAAAGCTCATTTTCTTTTTCTTGTAAAAGAAGCTGGTTTTTAACCTGATCCCGTTCTTTTTCTAGGTCAGAAAGGGTCTTTTGCAGTTGATTTTCATGCTCCAAACGCAAGGTCGCCAACTGATTTTCCAAGGCCTGCACTTCCTTGTCCTTGGCTAAGAGAGCCTGATGGCTTGTCTGTTCAACTTCTTTCTTGGCCAATTCTTTTTCTGTATCAAAGTTTTGGATTTGACTCTGCAATTGTGCAATTTCTTGGTCTTTTTGAGCTAGTTTAGACTGTTGTTCATTCATAGCCTTTTGCTCAGCCAAGGCCAGTTCCTGCTTCATCCGGTTGTGCAATTCCTTATCAAACTCTGCCGTTCTCACTTGGGATAAAAGTTCAGCATACTGACTTTCATTTACTGTAAATACTTCCCCACAGTTGGGACATTTGATTTCGTTCATATCGTTCCTCTTTCTAGACTTCTTTATCCATTATATCATGCCTGAGGGAAAATCAAAAACAGTGAGTCAAAACCCACTGTTTATCTTCTTTTACTTTAAATTTTTTCCAAGGCCAAGCGCAAGTCTTCAATTAAATCATCTACATTTTCAAGTCCGATTGACAAGCGGATTTGGTTTGGTGTGACACCGGCTGCTTCTAGGTCTTTTTCTGACAATTGACCGTGAGTAGTTGTTGCTGGATGGACAACAAGCGATTTAGCATCTGCCACATTTGCAAGATCAGAGAAGATTTCTAAATGATCAATTACCTTGCGTGCTTCTGCCTCCCCACCTTTGACATGGAAGGTAAAGATTGAACCAACACCTTTTGGCAAATATTTCTCAGCCAAGGCATGATAAGGACTATCAGCAAGTTTTGGATAGTTGACTTTTTCTACCTTAGGATGGTTGATAAGAAAATCAACAATTTTCTCTGCATTTTGCACATGGCGCTCCACACGAAGTGAAAGGGTTTCAAGTCCTTGAAGCAAGAGGAAGGCATTAAATGGTGACAAGGCTGCACCTGTATCACGAAGCAATTGGACACGGACAGCGATAATAAAGGCTGCTGCACCCACATCACGAGTATAGCTCAAATTGTGGTAGCTTGGGTCTTCCTCAACAAATTGAGGGAATTTTCCTGAAGCCGCCCAGTCAAAACGACCACTATCGACAATCACTCCTCCAATAGTCGTACCATGCCCACCGATAAACTTAGTCGCAGAGTGAATGGCAATATCTACACCGTGAGAAAAAACGTTAATCAAATAAGGTGTTGCAAAGGTATTATCCGAAACTAGTGGAATCTGGTGTTTATGAGCAATCTCAGCCAATTTTTCCAAATCTGGAATATTAATCAAGGGATTTCCCAAGGTTTCAATCAAGACAAGCTTGGTATTGTCATTGATAGCTGCTTCCACTTCCTCCAAATTATCCACATCGACAAAGGTTGTTGTGATCCCATAACGAGGAAGGGTTTCTTTCAAGAGATTGAAGGTTCCACCGTAAATAGTTGATGCTGCCACTACATGGTCACCTGCATGGGCAAGCGCCAAAATCGTATAAGTCACTGCAGCCATACCTGATGCTGTTGCAAGAGCTCCAACACCACCTTCAAGAGCAGCAATTCTTTCTTCAAAGGCAGCCGTTGTAGGATTTGTAATACGAGTATAAATGTTCCCTGGTTTTCTCAAAGCAAACAAATCGGCACCTTCCTGCGTGTCATCAAAAACAAAGGATGTTGTTTGATAAATCGGCACTGCACGAGACTTAGTTGCTGGATCCACAACTTGACCAGCATGCAATTGTAAGGTTTCAAATTTAAAATCACGAGTCATAAGGCTACCTCCATATAGTTTCATTAAGGATATTGTAGCACTATCTACCTATCTTGACTAATACCTCTTTTCTATATTTTGATATAAGAAGCGGCTATTACTTCTTACAAAATCGAAAAAAGCACGAATCAATCGTGCTCATTTTCTTAATCTACATAAGTATCTTCATTTTTATTGAGGAAGGCATATGGAAGACCCATCAAGAGGCCTCCTCCGATAAAGTTTCCGATGAAGGTTACACCCCAGTGACGAAGCATATTTCCAACACCGAAGTTAGCAATTGAGTCAGCAGCAACACTGAATTTTACAATCGCGAAAGAAGCAAAGTTCGCCGCAATGTGCTCGTTTGTTAAGAATACAAACATGTAAATAGCTGACAACACAAGCCAAAGTTTGGCACCACCATCTTTGACCAAAATAAATGAAAGAATCGCAATATTTACGAAAATATTTGCCAAAATCGCCTCAAGCAAGATTAATTCATTTGAACGGCCTAACTTCATCTCAACAACCCCTGAGATGAAACTATCGTGTGTCAGATGTGCATAAGCTGCTGAGTGGGCAAAGCCCCAACCGGCTATCAAGGCCCCGATAAGGTTGAACAAGGTACAGTAAAGTAAAATCTCAGCTGTTTTTCTCCAAGAGATTTTTTTCAAGAAACTACCAGCAGTCAAGAACATCATGTTTGATGTTACCAACTCGGCATTCAAGAAAACAATGTAGGCCAAGCCCCAAGCAAAGACAAATGGGAAGAGGAAGCGTCCACTACCTGGTGCAATTTTATTAATCAAATCAGCCCCAACTGCACCAGCAGCTGTACTGAAGGTTAAAAATGCACCTGCGAACATAGAACGAATCGCATACTTAAATTTGCTTTGGCTATAAAGACTTTCTTTCTTCTTGCAAGCAAATTCAATCTTTGAGATAAATTCTGAAGAAACCATAATAAACTCCTAAAAATTTTTTACCTGATAATTATATCACAAACGTTAAAATTAAGGAAACGTTTTCTGTATTTCATAAAAGTTTATTCTTATGAAAAGCTTAAAAAATCAGTGAAATCCAGGATTTCACTGATTTGTATTAATAAAATTGTTTATATGGTTGATTGAAAGCTGTTAGGATTTCATCAGATGTTTGTGAATAATCTTTTGTTTCTTTCAAATCGCCTTTTACAATAATACGTTCTGTAGCAGCAAGGTCTTCACAGGTTACTAATGTAATCTCATTGACGCCATCTCTATCATCAACTTCATCAACACGATCCGGTGTAACACGTTTGACTTCACGTATTTCATAAGTATAAACTTTATTTTTATCGGTTAGATAAATCTTCATACCATTTTTAGCGTTATCTAAAGGAGAAAATAACATTTTATTAGCATTATTGACACCAAAAATATGATGACTAGCTAGACTATAATTTCCTTTCCCCATCACTTGATCGCGTTTCATCGTACCAGCACCATAGAAGAGATTGACATTATCAAGACCTTTAAAAATTGGCAGATTCATTTCTAATTCAGGAACTGCAATTCCGCCGATAACTGGTAATTTTTGAGCATCCCATTGAGAAGCTAGAACCGCTTCAGAAGAGATAGCATTGACAGAATCAAAATCAAAATTTCCTTCTGTATCCTGATTTTCTTCTATTTTTTCTTTTGATACCTGACTAACTTGGTACTTATTGGTATTCCAAACTATGAAAATATCACGAATTTTAGCATTAAAAATCAAAGCAATTGATAGTAGTATCAGAAATCCTGCCAGGATATTTATCAGCAGATTTTTTCGTTTGTTTTTCTTCTTATTATTCTTTTGAGACATTATGCTTCACCTTCTGTTTCGTTTTCTGTCCCAACTTCTTCTTTTTCTGCCGCTGCAACCGTTGTAAAGGTCACAATTTTGGCATCTTGATCCAGGCGCATTACTTTAACTCCCATAGTTGAGCGACCTGTTTGTGAAATATTGGCAACGTTGGTTCGAATCATGACACCTGTATCAGTGATAATCATCAAGTCTTCATCACCTTTCACAGTCAAGAGACCTGATAGAGGACCATTTTTCTCAGCCACATTAGCCGTCTTCATTCCTTTACCACCACGACCTTTTGTTGGATATTCAGTCGCGACTGTACGCTTACCATATCCTTTTTCTGTGATGATAAGAACCTCGTCCTGGTCTGTAATCACACTAGCACCAACAACTGTGTCTCCCTCACGGAGATTCACACCTTTCACACCTGTGGCGATACGACTCATGCCGCGAACGGCTGATTGATTAAAGCGAACTGCATAACCAAACTTGGTACCAATAATAATATCCGTATCTTCTTCCGTCAACAAGACATTAATTAGCTCATCTTCATCCTTTAGATTCAGTGCTTTGAGACCATTTTGACGAATGTTAGCAAATTCCTTGACGCTGGTTCTCTTCACAATACCATGACGGGTTGTGAAGAAGAGGTAAGCATCATCACTGCGTTCAGACTCAACATTGATAATCGTCTGAATACTTTCACCTTCATCCAATTTCAAGAGATTAACTACTGGTAGACCTTTGGCCGTCCGACCATACTCAGGAATTTCATAACCTTTCAGGCGATAGACACGTCCTTTATTTGTAAAGAAGAGCAGGTGATCATGGGTGCTAGTTGACACTAACTCACGAACAAAATCGTCATCCTTAACGCCTGTCCCTTGAACACCGCGGCCACCACGTTTTTGAGCAGTAAATTCAGCTTGGTCCAAACGTTTGATGTATCCCTTATTAGAAAGCGTAATTAAAACATCCGATTCTTCAATCAAATCCTCATCTTCAAGACTCAATACTTCACCGACCATCAACTCTGTACGACGTTGGTCGCCAAACTTACGCTTAACTTCATCCAATTCTTCTTTGATGATTTGAGAAACACGTTCTGGTTTAGCAAGAATATCTGCTAAATCCGCAATCAGAGCCAAGAGGTCATCATACTCTGACTGAATCTTATCGCGTTCCAAACCTGTCAAACGACGAAGACGCATATCTAAAATAGCCTGACTTTGACGTTCAGAAAGCTTAAACTTACTCATCAACTCAGCTTGTGCTTCTGCATCTGTTTCACTAGCACGGATGATACGAATCACTCCGTCGATATGGTCTAGCGCAATCAAGAGACCTTCTAAGATATGCGCACGCGCTTCCGCTTTTTCCTTATCAAAACGTGTCCGACGAACAACCACTTCTTTTTGGTGTTCGATATAAGCATCCAAAATCTGACGAAGGGACAAAATCTTCGGTACACCATTTTGGATAGCAAGCATATTGAAACCAAAGTTGGTTTGCATCTGGGTCATCTTGAAGAGGTTATTGAGGATAACATTGGCTGAGGCATCGCGCTTAACTTCGATAACAAATCGAACACCTTCACGGTTTGATTCATCACGAACTGCTGTGATGCCCTCAATACGTTTTTCCTGAACCAAACGAACAATATGCTCATGTACCTTGGTTTTATTGACCATGTATGGAAATTCCGTTACAACAATACGCTCACGGCCAGTCTTAGTTTCTTCAATTTCAGTACGAGAACGAAGGACAATAGAACCCTTACCTGTTTCATAAGCCTTATGAATACCTGATTTCCCCATAACAAGAGCACCAGTTGGAAAATCTGGCCCAGGTAAGACTTCCATCAAGTCCTTAGTGGTCACTTCAGGATTGTCCATGACCAACTTCACTGCATCAATGGTTTCACCCAAGTTATGAGGGGGAATATTGGTCGCCATCCCAACGGCAATACCAGTTGCTCCATTGACCAAAAGGTTTGGAAAACGAGCTGGCAAGACCAAGGGTTCGCGTTCATTGGCATCATAGTTATCGACGAAATCAACCGTATTCTTATTGATATCACGAAGCATTTCTAAAGCAATCTTGCTCATACGTGCCTCAGTATAACGCTGGGCGGCAGCACCATCTCCATCCATGGAACCAAAGTTTCCATGCCCATCTACAAGCATGTAACGGTAGCTCCACCATTGAGCCATGCGGACCATTGCTTCATAGATAGAGGAATCCCCGTGTGGGTGGTATTTACCCATGACGTCCCCTGTAATACGAGCAGATTTTTTATGGGGTTTGTCTGGAGTAACACCCAATTCATTCATTCCATAGAGAATCCGACGGTGAACAGGTTTCAAGCCATCTCGAACATCAGGAAGAGCCCGCGCTACGATAACACTCATGGCGTAATCGATAAAGCTCGTCTTCATCTCCTTTGTCAGATTGACATTCACTAAATTTCTATCCTGCATTAATAAATGCCTCATTTCACTATTAGTAATTAATAATATTATACCATAATGTCCGCCATATTTCAGGTATCCAAATTAGCTAAAACGTTTACATCAAGAACTGAAAGGCATATTCGTGACAAAGCTTTTTAAAAGTGATAGAATTAAAATAACTGGGGAAATCCCTGAATAAAATTAAGGAGATGTTTAGAACAATGACTTCAACTAAACAACACAAAAAAGTTATCCTTGTCGGAGATGGTGCTGTAGGTTCATCTTACGCTTTTGCACTTGTTAACCAAGGAATTGCACAAGAGCTTGGAATTATCGAAATTCCACAATTGCATGAAAAAGCTGTTGGTGATGCACTTGACCTTAGTCACGCCCTTGCCTTCACTTCACCTAAAAAAATCTATGCAGCTCAATACTCTGACTGTGCAGACGCTGACCTTGTTGTGATCACTGCAGGTGCGCCTCAAAAACCAGGTGAAACTCGTCTTGACCTTGTAGGTAAAAACCTTGCTATCAACAAATCAATCGTAACTCAAGTTGTTGAATCAGGTTTCAAAGGTATCTTCCTTGTTGCTGCTAACCCAGTTGACGTTTTGACTTACTCAACTTGGAAATTCTCTGGTTTCCCTAAAGAACGCGTTATCGGTTCAGGTACTTCACTTGACTCAGCTCGTTTCCGTCAAGCACTTGCTGAAAAATTGGATGTAGATGCTCGTTCAGTTCACGCTTACATCATGGGTGAACACGGTGACTCTGAGTTCGCTGTTTGGTCACACGCAAACATCGCTGGTGTAAACCTTGAAGAATTCCTTAAAGACACTCAAAATGTTCAAGAAGCTGAATTGATTGAATTGTTCGAAGGTGTTCGTGATGCAGCCTACACAATCATCAACAAAAAAGGTGCAACATACTACGGTATCGCAGTAGCCCTTGCTCGTATCACTAAAGCAATCCTTGACGATGAAAATGCAGTACTTCCACTTTCAGTATTCCAAGAAGGTCAATACGGAGTTGAGAACGTCTTTATCGGTCAACCAGCTGTTGTTGGTGCACATGGTATCGTTCGTCCAGTAAATATCCCATTGAACGACGCAGAAACTCAAAAAATGCAAGCATCTGCTAAAGAATTGCAAGCTATCATTGACGAAGCATGGAAAAACCCAGAATTCCAAGCAGCTTCAAAAAACTAATTTAACTATAGACAACTCCTTGAATCATCAGGGAGTTGTTTTTTATCTATATTATAGTAGATTGAAATAAGATATGAACAAATTAATTTCTAGAAATGTTTTAGCAGCCACGGCGTACTATTCTAGTTGTAATCCACTATAAGAACTAAACATTTTATGAAATTTTCGTTCAAAAAACAACATCCCTTTAAAAGCTATCATGTCATGGCTTGGGCATGAAGACAAAAAGACTACCAATCAGATTTATACTCACATCACAAAAAGTATGGAACAAGCAACGATTTACTCTTTAGCTACAGTTGCATTAAATCAAAAGTAGAAAACTTTTCCCATATACAAAAAAGCCCATCATACAGGCTAGACAGCTTGATACGATAGGCTATTTTTCTATTAATTAACGTACTGTACGGATACGCATTGTGTTTGTACGAACAGCTTCTCCAACTGGTACACCAGCAACAATAACGATATCGTCACCAGATTCTACAAGACCTGCTTCAACTGCTTTACGTTCAGCAATTTCGAACATATCGTCAGTTGAAGATGGAGCATCTGTCAACATTGGGATAACACCCCAGTTCAACATCAATCCACGTTCTGTCAATTCGTCGAATGTCAATGCCAAGATGTCAGCATTTGGACGGTATTTAGAGATCAAACGTGCAGTGTGACCTGTCTTAGTAAGAGTTACAACCAATTTAATATCCATTGAGTTAGTAGCATCTTTAACAGCTGAAGCCATTACTTCTGTCTTAGAGTTACGTTCGAATGAATCTGAGTTCAAACGTCCGTATTCGTTAAGAAGAGTTTGAGCGTTCTTATCGATTGTAGCCATTGTAGTTACTGACTCAAGTGGGTATTTACCGTTTGCAGACTCACCTGAAAGCATTGTTGCGTCAGTTCCATCGATAACAGCGTTAAATACGTCTGATACTTCTGAACGAGTTGCACGTGGTTTTTCAGTCATTGTTTCAAGCATGTTTGTTGCAGTGATAACAACTTTACCTGCAGCGTTCACTTTAGTGATGATCATTTTTTGGTAAACTGGAACCATTTCGAATGGTACTTCGATACCCATGTCACCACGAGCGATCATGATACCATCAGCAGCTTCGATGATTTCATCCAAGTTATCGATACCTTGTTGGTTTTCGATTTTAGCGAACAATTGAACATGTCCGTTTCCAGTTTCTTCACAGATTGCACGAACTTCGTTCACGTCTTTTGCAGTACGTACGAATGAAATAGCGATGAAGTTGATACCTTGTTCAAGACCGAAACGGATATCGTCGTTATCACGTTCAGCAAGAGCTGGGAAAGGAATTTTAGTGTTAGGGATGTTCACACCTTTTTGTTTAGCGATGATACCATCGTTTTCAACTTCAACTTCAAATTCACGAGTTGCATCATCTTTAGCAACCACACGAAGACCAAGTTTACCATCGTCAACCAAAACTTGACGACCAACTTCAACATCATCATAGATATCAAGAGCACCAGCAACGTTCAATGCAATCACTTCACGAGTTGATTTGATTCCTTGTTTAGTTGCAACACGGATTTTCTCACCAGTTTTGTATGAATACTCTTTAGCTTCACCTTCGAACAATTCTGTACGGATTTCTGGTCCTTTTGTATCAAGAAGGAAACCAACTTTTTTACCTGCAAGTTTTTCAGCAAGTTTAACAGTTGCCATACGCTCACCTTGTTCTTGGTGGTCACCGTGTGAGAAGTTGAAACGGAATGTGTTAGCACCAGCTTCAATCAATTTAGCAATGTTTTTAGCTGAAGCTTCAACATCAAGTTTTTCACCCCAGTATCCGTCCTCACCGAATTTTTTACCACCACGGATTTCTACCGCAGGACCCAAAGTTGCAACGATTTTTACACGTTTGTTCATGATTTTTGTGACTCCTTTATATATATGACCTTTTTGGTCTTATTAACTAAATTGTAAATTATGACAAGCTCTTATTCAAGCTAGATAGCTCAATGTCGGCTTTGTGTGGGTTGTTAACAACAATCTTACCTTCTGCAGTAAGGCTAAACAATGCTCCTTCTTCTGCAGTTCCAAGAATTGGATTTTCAACCATTTTTTCGTTACGGATACCAACCGCAACACCACCGATACCTTCTTTAAGAAGTTTAACAGCATGCGCACCCATACGTGACGCCAATACACGGTCACGCGCAGTTGGAGAACCACCACGTTGAATATGTCCAAGTTCTGTCACACGAAGGTCGCTTGTATCCCCAGCTTCTTTTAGTTTTTTACCAAATTCAGCTGCTGACATCACACCTTCTGCCAAGACGATGATATTGTGTTTTTTACCACACTCATAACCACATTTAATGCTTTCTACGATATCTTCAATCTTGAATCCTTCTTCAGGAATGATGATTTCATCAGCACCAGTTGCAATACCAGCCCAAAGAGCGATATCACCAGCGTTACGTCCCATAACTTCAATAACAAAAGTACGACGGTGACTTGATGATGTATCACGAATCTTATCGATAGCATCCATAGCAGTTGTAACCGCTGTGTCAAAACCGATTGTAAAGTCAGTACCAACGATATCGTTATCGATTGTACCTGGAAGACCGATAGCTGGGAAGCCATGTTCAGTCAAACGCATAGCGCCGTGGTAAGATCCGTCACCACCGATAACAACTACACCTTCAATTCCGTGTTTTTTCAATTGCTCAATCCCTTTAAGTTGCCCTTCAAGTTGAGCGAACTCTGGGTAACGAGCTGAGTGAAGGAAAGTACCACCACGAGAAATGATGTCTCCTACTGAAGCTGCATCTAGGGGATGAATTTCACCGGCAACCATACCAGCATATCCGTCATAGATACCAAACACTTCCATTCCTTCTGAAATTGCTTGACGAACAACTGCACGGATAGCAGCGTTCATACCAGGTGCGTCTCCGCCACTAGTCAAAACAGCAATACGTTTCATATTGGTTTATGCTCCTTTTTCTTTTAACATTCTTATTGATTATACCACATTTGATTTTAAAATTCTTCTATTTTCCGTATTTTTAGCGATAAATCGTTTTCATAACCATTTCATTCAATTTCGCTTCTAATTCATTGGATTTAGCTACAAAATGATGGGGAGAAACGATTGTTTTCTGTTCCTCTTCATACCTGATGATGACTGGGATTGGGCCTTTATACTGGTCTAAAATACGTGAAATTTCTTGATCGGAATCATGATTCTTCACCTGTATCCAAAAACGTTCAGCGACTGCTTCTCTTATTTCTTGTGCAATCATTTGCAAACGGCCATCACGTGACTGTATTTTTCCTTTTATATAGTAGAAGGCTCCCTCTTTTATTTTCTGCCCAACCTGACGATATAAGTCTGAAAAGAGAGTGACATCCAATTTTTTCTTACTATCATCTACCTGTAAGAAAGCCATGTTTTCGCCCTTTTTGGTACGAATTACTTTTATCTTCTGAACTTCAACCAAAATAATAGCGTAGCTATTTTCTGACAAATTCCCAATTGGGGTAATCGGGTAAATAGCCTTACTTGCAATAGCTTGTAGGGGATGTTTGCTGACACCTATCCCTAAAAGCTCTTGTTCCATATAGAATTTTTCTTGATCTGTCCAATCTTCCGATTCCTGCCAACTATAAATAGTATCTCCAAACAAACTTCCTAACTCTTTTACAAATTCAAATAGATTAACTAAATTATTGAATACTTTTTGGCGATTTTTTTCAAATGAATCGAAAAGACCAACTTTTACCAAAGGTTCTAGCAGAGGAAGTTTCAAATAATTCTCAGGTAATTTAGCTATAAAATCTTCAATGTTAGAATAGGGTCTATTTTCAATAATCCAAAGTGCCAAATCCTTGCTGATTCCCTTAATCGATTTCAATCCTAGATAGATGGCCTTGTTGGCAATTTTATCGTGATAAGGAATGGTGTTGATGGACAGAGGCGCTACTTCAAAGCCTGCTTCTAAGGCATCTGTTAAGTAATCACTGTTGGCGGAATTCAACATGACCTGATAAAAAATGGCTGGATAATGCGTTTTGAAATAAGCCAACTGGAAGGCCAAGGCTGAGTAGGCATAGGCGTGAGATCTATTAAATCCATAACCTGCAAACTTCTCCATAACATCAAAAACCTGCTCTGCTTTTTCCGCAGTATGTCCAGCTTCTAATGAACCTTGAATAAAAGAAGCCCTCATCTCATGCATGGCAGAGGCATCCTTTTTCCCCATAGCTCGGCGCAAAATATCGGCTTTCCCAAGACTAAATCCAGCAAAACGCTGAGCAACCTGCATAACCTGCTCCTGATAGAGCATAATTCCGTAAGTTGGAGCCAAAATATCCTCCAGTACTGGATCCAGAACAGTCACTTCTTCCTGCCCATGCTTTCTTGCCACAAAATTATTGATATAATCACTAGCACCTGGTCGATTTAGGGAAGTAGTTGCTACGACATCTTCAAAACAGACTGGCTGCACACGCTTGAGCAGGCGAATAGCTCCAGGTTGCTCAAATTGAAAGATACCTTTTGTATTACCAGAGGCAAATAAAGCTAACGTTTCTTTATCTTCCAAATCAATCTCGTTGATAGCTATCTTAATCCCTTCTGTTTCAGCAAGCAACTCTTGCATCTTCTGGACAAAGGTCAAATTTCGCAGTCCCAGAAAGTCCATTTTCAAAAGCCCACTTGCTTCGACTCCATGAGCATCATACTGAGTCAGTGGAATTTCATCACCATGCTTTAGTGGGATATAGTCTGTCAAATCTTGGTCACTAATTACAACACCAGCCGCATGGACTGAGGTTTGTCTTGGATAGCCCTCTATCTTGCAAGCAATCTCAAAGGCTTTTTGGTATTCTAACTTACTATTAATTTGCTGACGAAACTGGAGGTTACCCTCATAAGCCGACTTGAGATTGTCACGAAAACTGATTTTCTTGGTAATTGCAGATAATTCATACTCTGGAACACCAAAACGTTTTAAAACATCTCGCAGAGCTTGCTTGGCCCCAAAGGTAGAAAAAGTAACGATTTGAGCCGCATGTTTACTGCCATATTTATTGCCAACATACCTGATAAAATCTGGACGATAAATATCAGGAATATCAATATCAATATCAGGCATAGTATAGCGTTCACGATTGAGGAAACGTT
Organism: Streptococcus mitis; assembly: GCF_047462815.1. Classification (GTDB taxonomy): domain Bacteria; phylum Bacillota; class Bacilli; order Lactobacillales; family Streptococcaceae; genus Streptococcus; species Streptococcus mitis_DO. The sequence goes on along the minus strand of NZ_JASHFB010000007.1, from coordinate 63,728 downwards.
CAAAAATCAGATTTTTCTCTACTGGGTCAATCCCTGTAATATCCAAGGCATAGGAAACCAAGCTACCAACTGCGGAACCTCGTCCCATTCCCATATAATAACCATTCGAACGTCCAAAACGCAACAAATCCCAGACAACCAAGAAATAATCATCAAAGCCCATATCATGAATAACAGCCAATTCTTGGTCTAGACGGTCTTGATATTCTTTACTAGACAACCCCTTCTGAGCAAGCCCAAGCTCAGCGCGTTCTCTCAACTCTTCTACTGCTGGTCTCGCTGGATTAAAACGAGGCAGTTTCAAACTAGTATCCAAGTCATAAGAAATACCTGAAATAAGCTTTTCTAAGTTTTCCAAGGCTTGAGGAAAACGTTCTTGGAATAGTTTCTCTAAAGAACTTGCTGATATAAGGACATCTTGTCGCGAGCGCAAAGGGACTTCTCTGAGCGGTAGGTTTTCTTTAATCGCTGTTAATACTTGTAGAACTTCTCTATCCTTACTTTCAAATGTATTGACCCGATAGAGGGGCAAGATTGGATGATGAAATTCGCTGGCTAGTGTTTCCGGATAAACCCCTATATAGTAATCACAGCCTAAATTTAACAACTCCAGTCCATCAAAATAAGGCACAATTACCGCAATATCCTCCAGGTACTGAGATAAAACTGACCAATTTTTCTCCCCCTGCATCTTGGCTGTTGAAAACTTCATCAACTGCTGATAGCCCACACTAGATAGAGCTAAAAAGCGCAGATTCACTTCCTGAGCACCCACAAATACAGTCATTTCAAGCCCTAATAAAGGATGAATGCCATATTTTTTTGTAACCTCTAGAAAGTCAAAAGCACCATAAAGATTATCAATATCCATCATAGCCAGATGAGTGTAGCCGAATTCTTTAGCTGCTCTCACATACTTTTCAATCGAAATGACGCTCTCCATAAAACTATAGACTGTTTTTGTATCTAGTTGTGCGATCAATTTACACTTCTCCTCTATCCTTCTCACTATATTATACCATTTTCAAAAAGAGAAAGACAAAAGCAATGACTCCTATCTCTATTTTATCCTTAAAGTAAAAATTTTATCCTTAAAGTAAAATTTTTTGAACGAAAAAAGTAAAAATACATTTAAAGAATCAAATGCTCCGGTAATTTTTTTACTTTTTTATCCCAAGAAATGAATATATCTTTTAAAATAGAAATACATATCCAATTAATCTATTTACTATTATAACTTGTTTTGAACTATAGAGTTGTACCTGTTTTTCATATAAATAATATTCATTATTCTTTAATTAATTTCTTTCTCACTTAATAATTCCCTTTCTCCTATTTTTTTGATATAATAACCTTAATTATTATTTTACAAGGAGGTTTTATGCGCTTTAATCAATTCAGCTATTTATCACTTCCAAGAGATACTATTTTATATGAATTAAAAAAGTATGGATTTGATTTTCCATCTGAGTCAACAAATAAAAAGATGTTGGAGTCTTTTCTAAGTCGTTTCTTTTTCACTTATCAAGACACCAACTATCCACTTTCCATCCTAGCATCTGATAAAAAAACAGACCTGCTAACATTTTTTCAATCAGAAGATGAACTGACAGCAGATATTTTTTATACTGTTGCTTTTCAACTTTTAGGCTTTTCTTATTTGATTGACTTCGAAGACAGTGAATCTTTTCGTAAAGAGACTGGATTTCCTATTGTATACGGTGACTTGATTGAAAATCTCTATCAGTTACTCAATACTCGCACCAAAAAGGGAAATACTCTTATCGACCAACTTGTTAGTGATGGTCTTATTCCGGAGGATAATGACTACCACTACTTTAACGGCAAGAGTTTAGCAACTTTTTCCAGCCATGATGTTATTCGAGAAGTGGTCTACGTTGAGTCTCGTGTCGATACTGACCAAAAAGGTCTACCAGACTTAGTCAAGGTCAGCATTATTCGTCCACGTTACGAGGGGCAAATCCCTGCCATCATGACAGCAAGTCCTTATCATCAGGGAACAAATGACAAGGCTAGTGACAAGGCTCTCTACAAGATGGAGGGCGAGCTTGAGGTTAAACCTGCTTATAAGATTGAACTAGAGGAACCTCAACTCAATCTCGTCCACCCCCAAGGTCAAGCTGAGCTTGTGTCAGAAGCTGAGGAAAAGCTAACGCACATCAATGCTAGCTATACACTCAACGACTACTTCCTCCCACGAGGTTTTGCCAATCTCTATGTGTCAGGTGTTGGTACCAAAGACTCTACTGGTTTCATGACTAACGGAGACTATCAACAAATCGAAGCTTATAAAAATGTCATTGACTGGCTCAATGGTCGTTGCCGTGCCTTTACCGACCACACGCGCCAGCGTCAAGTCAAGGCTGACTGGTCAAATGGAAAAGTAGCCACAACTGGACTTTCTTATCTAGGTACCATGTCCAATGGTCTTGCGACTACAGGAGTCGATGGTTTAGAGGTTATCATTGCTGAGGCTGGCATTTCATCTTGGTACAACTACTATCGTGAAAACGGTCTGGTAACTAGTCCAGGCGGTTATCCAGGTGAGGACTTTGACTCCCTTGCTGAGTTAACTTATTCTCGTAATCTCTTGGCTGGCGACTATATCCGTGGCAATGAAGCTCACCAATCTGACTTAGAAAAAGTAAAAGAACAACTGGATCGCAAGACCGGCGACTATAACCAGTTTTGGCATGATCGCAACTATCTGCTCAATGCCCATAATGTAAAAGCAGAGGTTGTCTTTACCCACGGTTCACAGGATTGGAATGTCAAACCTCTTCATGTTTACCAGATGTTCCATGCTCTTCCTGCTCATATAAATAAGCACCTCTTTTTCCATAATGGCGCACATGTTTACATGAACAACTGGCAGTCCATTGACTTCCGTGAGTCCATAAACGCTTTGTTGACAAAGAAATTACTGGGACAAGATACAGATTTCCAACTTCCTACTGTTATCTGGCAGGACAATTCAGCTCCTCAGACTTGGTTATCACTTGATAACTTCGGTAGGCAAGAAAACTTTGAAACCTTCTCACTTGGTCAAGAAGAGAAAGTCATTCAAAACCAGTACTCAGATAAAGATTTTGAGCGTTATGGTAAGACCTACCAGACCTTCAATACAGAACTCTATCAAGGGAAAGTCAATCAGATTACTATTGACCTTCCTGTAACCAAAGATCTTCACTTGAACGGTCGTGCCCAACTCAATCTTCGTATCAAATCCAGTACAAATAAGGGGCTCTTATCTGCACAACTGCTTGAATTTGGACAGAAGAAATACCTACAACCTTATCCAGCTATTTTAAGTGCTAGAACCATTGATAATGGACGCTACCATATGTTGGAAAATCTCTGTGAATTACCATTTAGACCAAATGCACAACGAGTCGTGACAAAAGGTTACCTCAATTTACAAAATAGAAATGATTTATTGTTAGTAGAGGATATTACTGCAGATGAATGGATGGAGGTGCAATTTGAACTGCAACCAACTATTTACAAGTTAAAAGAAGGAGATACTCTTCGTTTAGTCCTCTATACTACTGACTTTGAAATCACAATCCGTGACAATACCGCTTACCAGCTGACTGTTGATCTTGAACAGTCTACACTTATCTTACCTTGTCAAAAGGTATAATGTAACAGACATTCAGTATGGAAAAATTTCCACTTGAATAGTCTAACGAAACAGAAACTTGGTATCAAATCCACTCTCAAAGAAGGGCTTATGATAAGCCGATAACTGTAGTTTGGACAAATGATATAACACCCCTGACCAACATGTGTAACCCTCTATCATACACGCTACCACACCACATATTGGACAATCTCTGTGAATTGCCATTGAGCGTAAATTCACAAGAAGCCGTGACAAAATGCTACCATAATTAAATGATTCACTGTCAGTAAAGAACAGCATTGTAGATGAAGGGATAGATATCCAATTCAACTGCATCCAACTAGTGACAAGTTAAAAGAGGGAGATGCTCTCCATCTAGTTCTTTAGGCTACTTACATTGAAATCATCATACGTGACAATACCGCTTACCACTCGACTGACAATTTCGATCAGTCCACGCTTTCTGTACTTTGTACAAGGAGTTAAATCATTATGAATAAATCTGAACACCGACATCAACTCATACGAGCTCTTGTAACGAAAAATAAGATTCACACACAAGCTGAGTTACAATCTCTTCTTGCCGATAACGACATTCAAGTTACACAAGCAACACTTTCGAGAGATATTAAAAGTATGAACCTCTCAAAAGTACGAGAAGAAGATAACTCTTACTATGTGCTCAATACAGGCTCTATCTCAAAATGGGAAAAACGTCTTGAACTCTACATGGAAGACGCCCTTGTCTTGATGCGCCCAGTTCAACACCAAGTCCTACTAAAAACCCTTCCTGGACTAGCTCAATCATTTGGTTCTATCATTGATGCTTTGAATTTCCCTGACGCTATCGCTACCCTCTGTGGTGATGATGTCTGCCTTGTCATCTGTGAAGATGTAGAGGCAGCCCAACATTGCTTTGAAGAGCTGAAACGGTTCGCCCCACCATTTTTCTTTGGTGAATAAACAGAAACTGAACTCAAAAACTGCAGAACTCTCAAAATTTTAAACAGTAGTGAATTGATGTCAGCTAACATCTAGCGAATACAATAGCTGATTCCTACTGAAAAGTGAGCTATGCATTTTTATACTCAATGAAACAAAAAAGAGAAATCTATCTTATACATGACTACAAAAGCTCCCCTTATAGTTTCTAGTGAAAAACAAATATTCACTAGAAACTATAAGGGGAGTCTTCATATATCTAAAAGAAATTCTAAACCTGTTTCAGCTTGATATAGTGTTTGAATAAAATGTGAACAAATTTATTAGGGAATTCAAATCAATTTCATGCTTTAAAAGTCGTTTCGTACTATTTTAGATTCAATTAATTATACATCATAGATAATCCGCTTCAAAAACCTCTTCAAATCACGTCAGGTTCACATTTCCGTATAAGAGAGAAATTTATTGTTGCAATACTTTTCTTGGCTTGGTACCTTCAGCTGGACCAATGACACCTGCCATCTCAAGCTCTTCCATGAGACGGGTCGCACGGTTAAATCCAACTGATAAACGACGCTGAATCATAGATGCGCTGGCTTTCTGGGTTTCGATTACCAAAGCCTTGGCTTCTTCAAAAAGCGGGTCTCCACCAGATTCACCATCTGAAAATTCTCCTTCATTTTCAGAAACCTCACCTGGATCAAAACTCTCATCGTAGTCCGCATCAGCCTGAGCCTTGATGAAGTTTACGATGCGTTCAACATCATCATCCGAGATAAAGGATCCTTGGAGACGAACTGGATGATTTTCATCAATCGGTTTAAAGAGCATGTCACCTCGGCCAAGCAGTTTTTCTGCTCCATTTTCATCCAAGATAGTACGGGAATCTGTCCCTGATGATACCGCAAAAGCCACTCGAGATGGGACATTGGCTTTAATCAACCCAGATATGACATCAACGGATGGACGCTGGGTTGCAAGAATCATGTGAATCCCTGCAGCACGCGCCTTCTGCCCAAGACGAATGATGGCATCTTCCACTTCCTTGCTGGCAACCATCATGAGGTCAGCCAACTCATCCACAATCACGACAATGAGCGGTAGCGGAATCTGCTTGTACTCAGACTGGGCATTGAACTCTTCTACCTTGGCATTAAAGCCTGCAATATTCCGAACTCCCACCTTGGCAAAGAGTTCATAACGGTTTTCCATTTCATCCACAACCTTTTGCAGGGCCTTGCTGGCCTTGCGTGGATTGGTCACGACTGGAATCAAGAGATGGGGAATGTCATTGTAAACAGATAACTCAACCATCTTGGGATCGACCATCATAAATTTAACTTGGTCAGGTCTCGCCTTCATGAGGATGCTGGCGATAATGCCGTTAACAGCTACTGACTTCCCTGAACCCGTTGAACCTGCAACTAGCAAGTGGGGCATTTTGGAAAGGTCAAAAGCTCTTGCAGTACCATTAACCGCCTTCCCTAAAGGAATTTCCAAGAGATTTTCTGCTTTCGTTTGAGATTGTTCCCATAGTTCGCGGAAGGATACAGTCGCAATCTCAGAGTTAGGTACTTCAATTCCCACTAAAGATTTCCCTGGGATAGGTGCTTCGATTCGGACATCCTTAGCCGCCAAGGCTAGAGCGAGGTCATCTGCTAGATTGGAAATGCGATTGACCCGTACACCCACTGCAGGCTTGACTTCATACTTGGTCACAGATGGACCAATTTCGGCCCGTTCAACCGTTACCTTGATACCAAAGCTAGCAAAGGTTTCTTCTAGGATTTTGATATTTTCCCGAACGATTTTCTTCTCTTTAGACTGGTCTTTTGGTTTATCTGGGGCAAAGAGTTGTAAGCTTGGAAGTTTGTATTCGAGGGCTTCTTTTGCTGAAAAATCGACCTGAACATCTTCATCATCAGAGCCATCTTCCTGTTCAGCGAGTTCAAGTTCAGTTTGAGGTAGGATGATTTCTGGTTCCACCCAGTCTTCTTCTGGAAAAGTTTGAATATCTTCCCCTGTCAAAATTTCACCTGTTTCCATATCAACAGGAGGCAAATCGAGTAAGGCTTTTTCGGTCTCTTCTTGTTCTAATCTAGCCTCTTCCTCAGCCTTTTGACGAGCTTTTTCTTCTTGTTTGACAAAGCGTTCCTCTTTTCGACGCTCATGTCCTTCCCGCCATTTGGCAAAGTTTTTACTGCAAAATTCAGCAATATCGTAAACAGACCAAGGACTGACTAGGAGGGATCCAGCTAAAATCAAGATAGAACCAATAAAGTAAGTACCGATATTTGAAAAGAGAAAGGCGATTGGAATATAAAGAGCGACTCCAATCAAGCCACCTCCAGCAAAACTGGTCGTTCGAAAAGCAGTCAAATCCGTCACAACCTGAGCCATGGTCCCTTTTAATACCGACTTGTCCAAACCATATTTCCAAACCAAATAGGCCTCAAAAATCAAGAGCAAGCCAGCAAATATGGTGAAAAAGCCTAATAGGAGCCCTTCCTGTTTTCGTATCCACTTGAAAAAGAAGAGGTAGAGCAGAATACCAAATATTGCTAGATATGCTAGGCTCCCCACCAGCAAGCGAATTAAATTGTACAGGGTTATACCTGCAGCCCCTAATTTAAAGGCTGCGAAAATCAATAAAAGGGCGATTCCCAACGAAATCAACATTCGTTGAATCGCTTCTTTTCTTTCGAGTTCTGCTTTAGACGGTCTCCGTCTTGTTTTACTTGTATTCTTGTTTGCCATTCTTCTATTATACCATATTTCACAGGCATTTCGGAAAGAGAAAAAGACTGCACCAAACGGTCCAATCTTTTCATTTTCTATCTAAGTTTTATGCTTGTGGTTTGCGTAGGTAACCATAGACCACACCACTTACGATTGCTCCTACTAAGACAGAAACGAGGTAAAGGAGAGCATTTGAAGTAAGGGCAATTACGAAGATTCCTCCGTGTGGCGCCATGAGTTTGATACCAGTAAGACCAACGAGGCCACCTGCTACTGCTGAACCAAGGATGAAACTTGGGATCGCACGAGCTGGGTCAGCGGCACCAAATGGAATTGCTCCCTCAGTGATAAATGACAAGCCCATGATGATGTTTGTCAAACCAGAGTTGCGTTCTTCCTTAGTAAATTTGTCTTTAAAGAGAAGAGTTGCGACAAAGATGGCAAGTGGTGGCACCATTCCTCCAGCCATAACTGCTGCCATAGCCACAGAACCACCTGAAGAAACAGTTGCTGCAAGCGTACCTGTACCAAAGACATAAGCCGCTTTATTGACTGGTCCACCCATATCGACAGCCATCATTCCTCCAAGAACGATACCAAGAAGGACAGCTGAACCTCCTCCAAGACCGCCTAGGAAGTCATTCATAGCAGTGTTGATTGCCGCCATTGGGATATTCACAGCTAGCATGACAAATCCAGTCAAGATTGTTCCAAGAAGTGGCAAGAGAAGGATTGATTTTGCACCTTCAAGTGAACGAGGAACTTTAACGTATTTCTTGATAGCAAGAACTAAAGCACCTGCGATAAATCCACCAACAAGGGCACCTAGGAAACCAGATGAGACACCTGCAAGAGTTGAAGTTGCTTCACCACCTGCGGCATAAGGAATTTTACCAAATGCAAAACCTTCTTTAGCAATAGCACCAGCCACGAAACCTACTACCAAACCTGGTTTTTCAGCGATAGAGTAGGCAACATAACCTGCAAAGACTGGAAGCATCAAACCAAAGGCTGCACCACCAATTTTCATGAACATAGAAGCTAACTCATGATAAGAACCAAGATTACCAAGATTTTCATTTGGAACACCTAAAGCACCATCAATCAAGAAAGCAAGGGCAATCATGATACCACCACCGATAACAAATGGCAACATTTGAGATACACCACTCATCAAGTGTTTGTAGAAGGCACCACCGAGGCTTTGTTTTTCGTTAGAGGCTGTTGCAGCTTTTGCACCATTAGCTGCACGGTAGACTTCAGCATCTCCTGAAAGAGCCAAGTTAATTAACTCTTTTGTCTTACGGATACCGTCAGCAACCGGACGATTGATCAATGGTTTACCATCAAAACGATCCATTTCAACGGCCTTGTCTGCTGCAATGATAACAGCTTTAGCCTTGCGGATGTCCTCAGCAGTTAGTTGGTTTCCAACACCGCTAGCACCGTTGGTTTCAACCTTGATCCCAACACCCATTTCAGCAGCCACTTTTTGAAGGGCTTCTTGGGCCATGTAAGTGTGAGCAATACCTGTCGTACAAGCTGTAACAGCCACGATAAAGTCACCAGTTTCATTAGCAGGTACTTGAACAGGCTCTTCCGTTTTTTCTGAAGCTTTGTCAAAAAGTTCGATAACTTGGTCAGCTGATGTTGCTTGACGAAGTTTATCAGCAAAACCGTCTTTCATCAAGTATTGAGACAATTCTGCCAAGGCTGCTAGGTGAGTGTCATTAGCACCTTCTGGAGCCGCAATCATGAAGAAGAGGTCAGTTGCTTGTCCATCCAAGCTCTCATAATCAACACCCTTATTTGACTTAGCAAAGAGAACTGTCGCTTCTTTGACAGCAGCATTTTTGCTGTGAGGCATTGCGATACCATCACCTAAACCAGTAGAAGTCAAAGCTTCACGCACCAAAATTCCTTCTTTAAAGGTTTCAAAATCTGTCACATAACCGTGATCTGTCAAGCTTTTAATCATCTCGTCGATGACAGCTGTTTTTTCAGTCGCCTGCAAATCGAGCAACATGACATCTTTTCTCAATAGGTCTTGAATTTTCATCTTTTTTCTACCTCAACTTTTTCATATGTTTCTTTAATAAATTCCGCCGTTGCCAAGTCATCTGAGAATGTCGTTGCTGTTCCACAAGCTACTCCCCATTTGAAGGCTTCTACTGCATCTTTAGATTTGACAAATTCACCTGTAAATCCAGCAACCATAGAGTCACCAGCTCCGACTGAATTTTTCACTGTTCCCTTGATAGGTTTTGCGAAGTAAGCTCCCTCAGATGTGACAAGAAGGGCACCGTCCCCAGCCATGGAGATAATGACATTTTGAGCACCTTTAGCCAGTAACTCACGAGCATAGTTCTCGATTTCATCTAAATTTTCGAGTTTCACTCCAAAGATAGCTCCAAGTTCATGATTGTTTGGTTTGACCAAAAGTGGCTGATAGTCCAAACTATCAATCAAGGTCTGTCCTTCAAAGTCACAAACGACTTGCGCACCTGTCTGACGTGTCAAGGCAATCAAATCCTTATAGATAACATTGCCTAGATTTTTAGCACTTGAACCTGCAAAGACAACTGTATCTTCTGCTGTTAAACTTGAAAGAATAGCTTTCAATTCTTCTAACTGATCCGGTTCAACAGTTGGACCCGTTCCGTTGATTTCTGTTTCTTGGTCTGCTTTGATCTTGACATTGATACGAGTATCTTCTGCCACTTGGACAAAACGTGTCTCAATTTCTTCCTCTGCCAGAGTATCTGTGATAAATTCACCAGTAAAACCTCCGATAAATCCAGTCGCTGTATTTGGAATATCCAAGCGTTTCAAGACACGGCTAACATTGATTCCTTTCCCTCCAGCAAACTTATCATCACTGTCCATACGATTGACACTACCAACTTGGACTTGGTCCAAACGAACGATATAGTCAATGGATGGATTGAGTGTGACTGTATAAATCATACTTCTATTACCTCCGTTTTCTCCTTAATAGCCTGCAAGAGCTCATGCCCTTGACTTGTGATAACAATAGCTCGTTTGAGTGGTGCTACCTTGGCAAAGCAAGTTTGTCCAATTTTTGACGAATCCACCAAGACATAGGTCTGTTTGGCATTTTCTAAAATAGCACGCTTAACAGCTCCCTCCTCCATATCAGGAGTCGTATAATAGCCATCGTCCACACCATTCATCCCGATAAAGGCACGGTCAAAGTGCAATTGGTTAATCTGGTTAAGAGCAACGCCCCCGATGCTAGCATCTGTTGCCATCTTGACACTTCCTCCAACCATGACAGTTGGAATCTGCTTTTCAACCAACTGTGCGGCATGGTGAATCGAATTTGTCACAACAGTAATATTCTTATTGACCAATTCATGGATCAAAAAAGCAGTTGTTGTTCCAGCATCGATAAAGATGACATCTTGTTCCTTGATGAGAGAGGCTGCTTTCTGAGCAAGTAGCTTTTTCTCTTGAAGGTTTTTGACAGATTTTTCTTGAATGGTTTCTTCTTCCTGCAAGGAATGGGGCAATTCTGCTCCACCATGCACGCGACGAAGCTTGTTTTCCGCTTCCAACTCATCCAAGTCTCTTCGAACCGTTGATTCTGAGGTCTCTAGCAAACTAACTAATTTCTCTAGAGAAACTACATGATGTTGATTTAACTCCTCTAAAATCAGTTGCTTCCGCTCTGTTTTTAACACTGAATCACCTCCTGTTATCGTTTACACTATTCATTCTATCACACTTTCTTTTAAAGTCAAGCATTTTTTATCATTTTCTTTCAAATTCTATCATTTTTCTTATTTTCAGAATTTTTATTGCAAGATAAGAGCCTTTATGGTAGACTATTTGAGTAAGTATTGGAAGATTACTCAAGAGGCTTAAGAGGCCGTGTTGGAAACGCGGTAGGCGTGTAACAGCGTGCGTGGGTTCGAATCCCATGTCTTCCGTTTATTTTAAAAAAGATACCCAAGAAATCTTGGGTATCTTTTTTCTTATATGCTTGTTTTATAACTCGGGTGAATTTCTTAGAAAATATCAAATAACAATTTCACATTGAGAATTGTTAAGATAATGGAAACAATATAACCAAGGATGGTATTCCATTTAGCATTGGTAAATTCGCCCATCAGTGATTTCTTAGAAGTTAAATAAATCAAAGGGAAGATTGAAAACGGAAGAGCGATTGAAAGAAAGACCTGTGAATAGACCAATAACTGATCCAAGGTTTTTTCCTGATGACCAAACAGAACTGCAACTATCATGACAGGTAGCAAGGCAAAGAGGCGAGTCGCCAAACGAATGAACCATTGAGGCAATCTCATATGCAAGAAACCTTCCATAACGATTTGTCCAGTCAAGGTACCCGTAATTGTCGAATTCTGACCACTGGCTAATAAAGCCAAGGCAAACAAGGTTGATAAGGTCGAGCTAGCTATAGCTCCTGCAATAGTAGAATCCTGCAAGGCATTATACATTTGAGAGAAGGCAGAAATCTCGGATGCATGGCCGAAAAAGAGAGCCGCTCCTAAGATCAAAAGAAGGGAGTTAACGACAAAGGCCAAGGATAACTCGAGATTAGAATCCCAGGTCATAAAGCGTACGGCTTTTCGAACATCATTTTTGTCCTTGTGATTGATTTTACGAGTCTGTGACAAGGATGAATGCAAATAGAGGTTATGAGGCATAACAGTTGCTCCCACGATCCCTAGTGCCAAGGTTAATTGACTTTCATGCCCTGGCAAGGGACTTTCAAATAAGGTTGCATTCGGTAGATAACCCTCAACGATTCCTTGGAAGCTTGGATGTGACAAAGCTACCAGATAGGTAAAAATTGCTAGAATGGTTAAAATCAGTGTTGTCACAATAGCTTCAATCTTCTTAAAGCCAAATTTCATCAGAAGCAATAAGAGAAAAACATCCAACACGGTCAAGAGAATTGCTATCATAATCGGAATCTTAAAGAGAAGATTGAGAGCAATCGCTGAACCTAGAACTTCTGCCAGATCTGTCGCCATCAAGGCTAATTCTAAAATCACCCATAGACTATAACGAAGCCATTTAGGTGAATGATGAGCCGTTGCTTGAGCCAGGTCCATCTGGGTTACAATACCAAGCTTTCCTGCCATCTGCTGAAGTTGCATGGCAATGAGAGATGAAATCAAGATAACAAACAAGAGACTATACTTATAGGAAGCACCACCGACTACACTGGTAATCCAGTTTCCTGGATCCATATAACCAACTGCGACAAGAGCACCCGGACCTAAAAAGGCCTTTAAATTTTGCCAGAAATGATTGTTATTTGGAGTATCGATAGATTGATTAATCTCAGAGAGTGACACTTTTTTATGAGAAGACATAGATACTTACCTCTTTCTAAACCTACTTTTTCATTATTTTCTATTAGAGAAAAATAAGATTGACTTTAAACTATTAAAACAATGAAAACTATATGAAAAACATTTAGTTTTTTCATTATTTTTCTTAAGACACCTTAATATTTTTCTTAAGGCACATTAATATTTTTCTTAAGGTACCTTAATTATAACACAAAAAATGAAAACTATATGAAAAACATTTAGTTTTTTCATTATTTTTCTTAAGGCACCTTAATTATAACAGAAAATATGATAAAAACTTAAGAAAATTCAGGACTTGATTTAATATTTAGGATACAACAAAATGTTGTATTCTTTTTTTGCAAAAGAATACCAAAGAATAAAATAAAAAACGTTGTAAAATGTACTGACCCTTTTCACCCTGTTTAAACGCCATTGATTTTAACTCATTACCCACATCTCAAAAAAGCTTTAAAATTGTCTTAATCTCCTTTATTGTGTCGCGTTTGGAGTTTTTTTGGTATAAACTTCGACGAGCATCTTATGGAGCAAGACAGACTCATAGCTTCATACATAATATAACGAGTATCTCCATCTGTGGGGATACTCGTTTTTTGCTATTTTCGAAGTGATTTTTTTGCTCAATCTTATACATCGTTTTTTAAGTGCTTTCAATAAAAGACACTTGAACACTACATTCAGTATATAAGCTTTATTCCAACGATCATTCTTTTCTAATTTATCATAAATAAATCTAACATCACAGAATACTGTCAGATGACTTAAAAAATGATTCTTTGGAAAGAGCGAATCAAAACTTGATTTATCACTTTTTATTCCACTATCTTTTCTTTACACATATTGAGAAAGTACTGGTGCAAGCTTACATCATCAGTCAATTCAGGATGAAAAGAAGTTACCAACATATTTTTTTCTTGGGCTGCAACGATTTGATTATTCACTGTTGCTAGAATTTCTACATCCTCTCCAACACTACTGATAATAGGACCGCGAATAAAAGTCATTGGAATCTTACCAACTCCCTTACATTCTGCTTCCGTATAGAAACTTCCTAATTGGCGCCCATAGGCATTGCGCTCGACCACCATATCCATAGTTCCAAGATGACTTTCTTTCTGAGAAATGATTTCCTTAGCCAGCAAAATTAAACCCGCACAGGTCCCAAACACTGGTAAACCAGATAGAATGGCTTCTCGGATGGGAAGCAACATATCCTGGTCTCGTAAGAGCTTGCCCATGGTTGTAGACTCACCTCCAGGTAATATCAAACCCGACAAGTCACTCTGATCTTGCTGAAAATCATCTAGATTTCTGATTTCAACACTCTCGACACCTAATTGATCTAGTACTTTTGCATGTTCTGCAAAGGCACCTTGCAAGGCCAATATTCCAATTTTCATCTATTTTCCTCGCTCAGCCATGAGGATTTGGATCTCATTTTCATTGATACCAACCATGGCTTCTCCTAGATCTTCAGAGATTTGAGCTAGGATTTGAGGATTACGGAAGTTAGTCACAGCCTTAACAATGGCACTCGCTCGTTTAACAGGATCGCCTGACTTAAAAATACCTGAACCGACAAAGACACCCTCTGCCCCTAATTGCATCATCAACGCAGCATCTGCTGGCGTTGCAACGCCTCCAGCTGCGAAGTTTACAACTGGCAATTTCCCATGTTCATGGACATATTGAACCAATTCTACAGGGACTTGCAAGTCCTTAGCAGCAACATAAAGTTCGTCCTCACGTAAGTTTTGAATACGGCGAATTTCCTGATTCATCATACGCATATGACGAACAGCTTGAACAATGTCTCCTGTCCCTGGTTCTCCTTTTGTACGAATCATAGAAGCACCTTCAGCGATACGACGCAAGGCTTCACCCAAGTCCTTAGCTCCACAGACAAAAGGTACTTGAAATTCTTTCTTGTCCACATGGAAACGATCGTCAGCTGGAGATAGAACTTCACTCTCGTCGATATAGTCAATTTCAATAGCCTCTAAAATCTGAGCTTCAACAAAATGCCCGATTCTGACCTTGGCCATCACTGGGATGCTAACCGCTTCTTGGATTTCCTTGATCATCTTTGGATCACTCATACGAGAAACACCACCAGCTGCACGAATATCAGCTGGAATCCGCTCCAAGGCCATCACAGCTGCCGCACCAGCAGCCTCTGCAATACGGGCCTGTTCAGGATTTTGAACGTCCATGATAACCCCGCCTTTAAGCATCTGCGCCAAGTTTTTATTTAATTCATAACGATTTTCAGTCATTTCTTTATCCTCATTATTTGTATTGGTAGCTACTATTTCATTTTAAGTCAGATTTGGAGGAATCACAAGATAAAAAAATCATAATTGTATGGGTACAGATTGACTAAAAAACTATCTGACCTTAACTTAAGGCCAGATAGTTCATCAAATTTTATTTTTCAGCTGTAAGTGCAGCCATTGTGATGTAGTTGTAAGGTTTGTTGAAGTGTGGCAAGAAGAATAGGTCTGTCAATGCCAATTTATCAATTGTTACATGCTCTTGGATAGCAAGTGAGAACATGTGGATTCCCATACTGATTGCAGAATCGTGTGAAACCATTTGTGCACCAAGAATTTCACGGCTATCTTTGTCAAAGACAATCTTAATTGCTACTTCATGGTTGTCATGTTTCATGAATTCTGGTTTTTGAAGATCGTTAAAGCCTGTTTCAGTTGCATTGTAACCAGCAGCTTTTGCTTTTTCAAGTGTCAAACCAGTTGAAACCATGTGAAGACCGTAGATTGAGATACCATTTGAACCTTGAACACCGATTCCTTCCAATTCATGTCCACAAGCGTTATATGCACCAACGATACCAGTACGAACAGCATTTGAAGCAAGAGCGATGTAGCTAGTGTCTTTACGAGCGTTGTCATAAACAGTCGCACAGTCACCTACTGCGTAAACGCCTGGGATAGATGTTTCTTGTTTCTTGTCTACAAGGAAGGCACCGTTACGGAAGAGTTCAATTTTTCCATCAGCAAGGGCTGTGTTTGGACGGAAACCAACTGCAAGAACAACCATATCCACGTCGAAAGTTTCTTTATCAGTAATCAAGCGTTCAACTTTACCGTCACCCTCGATTGCTTTAACAGTTTGACCAAGCGCCAAGCGGATGTTGTGGTCTTCCAAGTTCTTCGCCATCATTTGTGTGAAGTCTTTGTCATAGTAACCGTTCAAAACAGTATCAACGATATCGACAAGGACAACTTCTTTTCCAAGACGTTCAAAGGCTTCAGCAAGTTCAACACCGATATAACCACCACCAACAACGGCGATACGGTCAAGGTGTTGACTCTTATCAGACAATTTGTGAATCACTTCTTCAGCGTTTTGGTACAATTTAACGAATTGTACATTTTCAAGAGTTGCTTTAAATTCGCGGTTCCCTTTAACAATTTCAACACCTTCGATTGGTGGCAAGATTGGTGTAGAACCTGTAGCGAAAATCAATTTTTCGTATGATTCTTTGTGCTCTTTCCCTTCAACTTCTGCTGTAACTACTTTGTTATCATAGTCGATTGAAAGAACTGGTGAATTCATGTATACCTTAGCACCTTTAGCTTCCAATTTTTCTTTATCAGAATAGAACAAGCCTTCAGCACCGTCAATTTGTTCACCAATCCAAAGAGCCATTCCACATCCTAGGAAAGAGATGTTAGAGTTTTGGTCAAATACAACGATTTCGTTCTCATTTCCAAAATTATCCAACATAGTATTAATACATGCTGTACCAGCGTGGTTAGCACCGACTACAACGATCTTACTCATAAAAAATTTCCTACCTTCATTCTAAATTTACCCTACTAGTATAACATTTACTGTTAGCGTTTACAAGAGTTTGGCTGATTTTTCCTATTTTTTTGTAAAAAATTGTAAATAATCTGTATCTTAACACGGATTCTTGCAATTTTTCTTCATTTCTTGAGCATATTTCTTGACATCTTTACAAATTTTATTTGTGAAAACGCTGACTTTATGGTATGCTAGTATCATGGAAAGAAAATGTAAGGGGTTCATTTTTCATAAATTTACTATATTTCAACCTTCTTTTCATAAGAGAAAGGAGTTGGTAGCTTGCCTCTTAGTTCACATTCTGAACGCCTAATGGGAACCACTATCACTATTTCATTAGTGGATGAGCGAGCCGATAGCTTGCTCCAAAAATCCTTTGATTTACTCAGAGAGCTCGAATACCGCTTCAATGCCAATAGTCAGGAATCTGAGTTGATGGAAATCAATCATCAAGCTGGAATAGCCCCCGTCAAGGTTCATCCAGACCTGTTTGAACTAATTTCACTTGGTTTAAAGCATAGCCTAGCGCCCTCTAGCCATCTCAACATCAGTATTGGTCCCTTAATCCAAACCTGGCGTATCGGTTTTTCAGATGCCAAGGTCGCCCAACCTCAAGAAATTGAATCGGTGCTACCTCTAATCAATCCTCATTATATCGAGTTAGATTCTTCTACTTCTACTGTGTTTTTAAAACAGAAAGGAATGAAAATCGATCTTGGTTGTTTAGCCAAGGGTTATAGTGCAGATAAGGTTGCCCAATTTCTTAGGAAAGAGGGTGTGACTTCTGCCTTGATTAATCTGGGAGGGAATATCCTGACCATTGGAAAAAATCAGGCAAGAGGGAATCAACCTTGGCAAATCGGGATTCAAGATCCAACCAATCCTCGGGGTAATCACTTAATGACCATCCCCGTTATCAATCAATCTGTCGTGACTTCAGGCATTTATGAACGTCACCTGACAGTCGATGGAAAAGATTACCATCATATTTTTGACAGTCAGACAGGATATCCTGTTGAAACAGAACTCGCTAGTCTCACAATCATCTCTGATAAGTCAGTTGATGGTGAAATCTGGACAACTCGACTCTTTGGAGAAAGACCTGCTTCTATCCTTTGGCAAGTCGAAAGTTTGGAGGGAATCGAAGCGATTCTGATTGATAAGGAAGGTCACCTAAGTTGTTCTTCAGGAATTCCTACTCTATAGAAACAACTGTTTCAATGGAGTTTTAAAATTGTATTATGTAAAAAGAGAAAGGAAATCTCATGTTAAAACTTATTGCTATTGTTGGAACAAACTCAAAACGTTCTACAAACCGTCAATTGCTTCAATACATGCAAAAACACTTTGCTGACAAAGCTGAAATTGAACTTGTTGAAATCAAGGATATCCCTGTCTTTAACAAGCCAGCTGACAAGCAAGTACCTGCTGAAATTCTGGAAATCGCTGCTAAAATCGAAGAGGCAGATGGCGTTATTATCGGTACTCCTGAGTACGACCACTCTATCCCAGCTGTTTTGATGAGCGCTCTTGCTTGGTTGTCTTATGGTATTTACCCACTCTTGAACAAACCAATCATGATTACAGGTGCTTCTTACGGTACACTTGGTTCATCACGCGCCCAATTACAACTTCGCCAAATCTTAAACGCACCAGAAATCAAAGCAAGTGTCCTTCCAGATGAATTCTTGCTTTCACATTCTCTTCAAGCCTTTAATCCAAGTGGAGATCTAGTAGATCTTGATGTTATTAAAAAACTGGATGCCACTTTTGACGACTTCCGTATCTTTGTAAAAATCACAGAAAAATTGCGCAACGCACAAGCCCTACTTCGCAAAGATGCTGAAGACTTTGACTGGGAAAATTTGTAAGATAGGAGACCAAAAAGAATGAAATTTGTTGGACTTGTAGGATCAAACTACGATCAATCATATAACCGTAAACTCTTGGAATTCATCCGTCGTCACTTCAAACTCAAATTTGAATTAGAAGTCCTCGAAATTGATGAAGTTCCAATGTTTAACCAAGACGAAAAATGGGATGAAAGTTTCCAATTGCGTCTCTTGTATAACAGAATTACACGTGCTGATGGTGTCATTATCGCTACTCCTGAGCACAACCACACAATCTCAGCTTCTCTTAAATCTGTTCTTGAATGGCTTTCATACGAAGTTCATCCATTTGAAAACAAACCAGTCATGATTGTGGGAGCTTCTTACTACGACCAAGGTACTTCTCGTGCCCAAGTTCACCTTCGTAAGATTCTTGATGCTCCAGGTGTTAATGCCTATACGCTTCCAGGTAACGAATTCCTTCTTGGTAAAGCCAAAGAAGCATTTGACGCAGAGGGCAATATCACAAATGAAGGAACTATTAATTTCCTTGAAACATGCTTGGACAACTTTGTAAAATACGTGGGAGTCGTTTCAAAATTGAAAAAACCAAAACCAATTGCACCAGAAGATTTATATTGTACAAATTCAATTGCAACTACCATTCAAGGTGTTGATCCAGACGATCCTGAATGGGTAGAAAAAGCAGCTGAACTTGTTGGAGCTGTTTCTGGAGATACTTACGTTAAATTAGACCATGGTATCTTGACAGTTAACCAAATTGACATGTTCTTGAAAGCAATGCCATTTGAGTTGACATTTGCAGATGATAACAACCAATTCTTGTACTTTAATAACGCACACCAAGACCCAGATACAATGTTTGGTAAACGTGTACGTGCTCAATCAGGAAACCGTTTAGGAACTGTACACGGTTCATTGCCAGACTCTAGAATGAAAAATGTTGAATGGGTTGTCGGCGTATTGCGTAATGGGGACCAAGAATACGTCCGTACAATTGTGCCAGGAACACCAGAAGGCGTTATTAATACCCACAATTACCAAGCAATGTATTACCCAGATGGTTCATATGCTGGAATCAATGAAATCATCTTTAATTTCCAACCATGGCTTGACTGGTACCTCAATACGACTGGTCAACGTCTAGTCGGTGGAAATGCTGCAGCTCCTGCTGGAGGACACGGTGGCGCAGATGCCACATCTGGAGCTTCTGATGCAGGTGATGCTGGAGGTCACGGTGGTGGCGCAGACGCTACATCTGGCGCAAGTAACTAATAATAGTTTTAGGAACCATTTTGGTTCCTTTTTCGGCTCTTTGTCAACTGTTCTTGGTGGTATGTCAATCCTTCTCTATGGAGTTATAGCCAGCAACGGTTTGAAAGTCTTGATCAAAGAACGTGTTGACTTTAGCCAGATGCGTAACCTAATCATCGCAAGTGTTATGTTGGTCCTTGGACTTGGAGGAGCTATCCTTAAACTTGGTCCAGTTACCCTTTCAGGTACTGCTCTATCAGCCATGACAGGAATCATCTTGAACTTGATTTTGCCATACGAAAATAAAGACTAATACTCTTCGAAAATCTCTTCAAACCACGTCAACGTCGCCTTGCCGTAGATATATGTTACTGACTTCGTCAGTTCTATCTGCAACCTCAAAACAGTGTTTTGAGCTGACTTCGTCAGTCTTATCTACAACCTCAAGGCAGTGCTTTGAGCAACCTACAGCTAGCTTCCTAGTTTGCTCTTTGATTTTCATTGAGTATAAGAGTCTAAATACATCAAAAAACGAGCATTTCCAATTACGGAAGTGCTCATTTTTTGATATTTAAAAGTGAGTGTATGATTTCTACAGCGTTTTAATATGTTTCCCCTACTCTCATAGTCTCCCACTCCTTAACATCAACAGGGAAGATTATAGGGGCTTTTGTGTCCTCGTCATATACTACCACAAAGTAACCTTTGCTGTTCCAGAACTTACCTAAAATAGTACCATCATGTAAATCAGTACGCAACTTGCTTTCTTGACTTGTTGGGCTTTCTGTTTGTACTATTTTATTCTCTTCCTTGCTATTTATACCTACAGTCACAAATCTTGACCCTATAATAATAAATAGGCAAAACAATATAGCCAAAATCCCTATAAATTTAAACAAATTGTGTTCTCTTAAATCCCAAGAGGTAATAATACCCCCTTACACTCCCATCATTTTATCAAGCCATCTAGTGAAATTGGCTTCTTTTGTCTCGTCATCATACCAATCAAAATCTTCAATATAAGTTGAGTTTGTGATTAGCTTGATACGTTTGTTTTGGTATTGGGAATCTAAATAGAATTCGGGCTCCTCTGTACTATACAAGTTAGCGAGGAGCCGAACTCTTTTTGTATATTCTAATCGTTTTATTGAACCACTTTTTGAGATAGTTCTAGTGTATATGTTTTATATAATTGATGGCAAGCTTGATCCTCTCCTGCTTTAATCAAGGAAACACAAGGCAATACAAGTTCTGCCCAGATAGACTCTAGTATTTCCTCACGATTTAGATGTTCCTCTAACTTGGCAACAATCTGAGGAGCCATCTTATAGTAGGATTCAATTTCCTCCTGACCACCATCTTGCAAGGCTAGATAAGAATCCCTGAATTTTCTCAAAGTCATCAATTCATCGCAGTCATCTGCCAACCCCTTGTAAGTTACCGCTGCTTCTGTCAAATAACAACCTCTTTGTTCAATTTGATAATAAGCATCTGGTTCACCGAAAAATCCAGTTTTAGAGCGCACATATCTCTCTGCATCACTCCTACGTTGAAAAATAGCTACTTCTCTTCCCTTACGATATACAACAAATTCCATCTCTTTTTCCTTCCTATCTTACAATATTTAATAATTCCTCATAGCTAGAAACCACATCATAGATGTGCTGGTCATTAATCAATCCAGCTTGTGCTAATGCTTTAAAGTGAGCACGCGCACAGGCAATTTTTGCTTGCTCAGCTTGTTTTAATTGAAGACTAGACATAGAGCCTTTTGTTTCTGCAACAAAATAGATATGCTTGACACTTCCTTCACGGAAGGCGATTGCCCAGTCAGGGTTATAGTTCCCAAGCGGAGTAGCAATACTGAACTTCCCTGGTAACTTCACATAAACACGAACATCCTCGTATTGTTCCAAAGATTCTTTAAAGGTCTTCTCCGTATTTGAATCAACTTTTACAAAATTGTAAATTCCTTTTTGGGATTCAAGTAAGTGATCATCTGATCTGTTAGCAGTTTCAGGATTGTCATAAAACAAGTCCATATCATACTCTTCATTTAACACATTATACTGAATATGCTTGATAATTTGACTTGCTTTTTGTTCATTAATGAGCTTTGAAACCTTAAGAATAAACTCTTCTGGATTTTGTTTAAACTTGTCAAATTGATAGACGTAGATTTTACTTAATATTTCCGCAACCAGCTTACGTGTTAAACCAGTCTGATCAGCAATCTCCCCTAGTAAATCATATTTGGTCATAATCTGCGAACCGGTTAGATATTCTTGCTGACGATCATTCTCAGCTACTGTCAGATGGAGACCTTCTTCCTTGCTCATCTCAGTAGCGCTTGCTTGAGTTATATGAAAGCTTGGTTTGCTAACGACTAATTTCTCATTGATATAGTCAACCGAATGTTTTACCAATTCCGCATCATCAAACTCTACTTGGTAACTCGTCTTACGATTGATTTGCTTCCAGAGATTTAAGAATTCTTTTCGGGCAATATTTTCTTGATTGACCTCATTTGAGAATTGAATGACTGAATGATTGGCATTTTCAATTTCATACTGTCCAGCATGATAAACGCTCTCCAATATCTCTACCAGCTTATCCTCATAACCTGCTAGTGTTTCAGACAGTTGTAACTGATGATTTTCTTTTGCAGTAAAATATTCTGTAGTCAATTGTCCTTCACGATCTATATAGCCTTGTCGAATTAAATCAAAGTGAATCGAATCTGCTTGTTCCTTGGTAATTCGTATTGTTTGTCCTTCTTGATTTGTTAGAACTTTATTTGTAAAGAGACTAACATCCACTTTTGCAGGACGATCTGCTAAGAGTTCTTTGATTTCTTCTTGTAGACTTCGAGCAAATTGATCATAACTTTCATTTGCAATTACTGTCAGTTTATTGATTTCATGTACATCATTTCCTAAGAGTTCAAAATCCTGACGAATTCCATTTTGGTCAACTGCCAAACGCATACCACGGCCAATTTCTTGACGTTTACGGGTTTCGGCTGAAGATTGCTTCAGCGTACAGATTTGAAAGACATTTGGGTTATCCCACCCCTCTTTTAGAGCTGAATGAGAAAAGAGGAAACGAACTGGCTCTTCAAAGCTCAATAAACGCTCCTTGTCCTTCATAATCAAGTCATAGGCATCGGTATCATTTGAAAGATTACTTTTCTTTTCACTGGCAGATTTATAATCTACGAAAATGGTCTTATCTGACTTCTTCACTTTATCTACCGAAAAGTAACCAGCATGAACTGAATTTCCTTCAAGAT
Organism: Streptococcus mitis; assembly: GCF_047462815.1. GTDB lineage: Bacteria > Bacillota > Bacilli > Lactobacillales > Streptococcaceae > Streptococcus > Streptococcus mitis_DO. The sequence continues at coordinate 40,805 of NZ_JASHFB010000007.1, read as the reverse complement.
TAGCCTCCAAATACCTACGATAAGGAGTTGGTTCCTGTGTTCGGATAAACTGGTTTACTTGATTTCGGTATTCTTCTTCAAAAATCTGAGCGTATTCACCATTATAGGCATCATTATGTTCATCATATTGCTTATACTTAGCCACTTCATCGATGAAAAATAGGGATAATACTTTAATTCTTCGGTTATAAAGTTTACTTTCCTTTTCGATATGACTTTTTATAGTCTCTCGGATTTGAATTCTTCTGATGCTCGACTCATCCACTTCCCCAATCACTTCACCGACATGAAGTTCCTGAGTCACACCAACTTGAAGTTTGTTCTCTCTTGCATCAAAGTGACTAAGGGTCATTCCTTTATAAGCAGATAAATTCCCAGATTCAGCATACAAATCAAAGGGTTCTTCTACCACCTTCAATTTCCTTTTGACACCTGACTGCATTTTTACTTCAAACTCAATTTTTGCTTTGGGTGCTCCTGTTTTTTGTGGAATGATTTCTTGTAGATATAGATAGCCTTGTGTCCCGGTCGTCCCAGTTTGCTCAATAGCCTTAACCGCGATCTTCTTCACTAATTTTTGATTGTAAGCATCCATGGCATCCAATCTATAAACCATATCATGCTTTTCTTTATGGGTAGCCGAATAACGTAGCGTAAACAATGGCTTGAAATCTTTTAGTCTTTCCTTGGTTTGTTTCCCTTCAACAGACTGAGGCTCATCAATAATCATAATCGGATTCATAGCTGCCAATACATCAATCGGACGACGCCAACGGAAACTTTCCTGCTCAGAATGAATCCGTCGAGCATCTTTTCCTTTTGCATTAAAGGCTTGAGAGTTGATGACCATGATTTGAAGGTCTGACGAATTAGCAAAACTATCCAAATCGCCTAAACGTGAAGAATCGTAGACAAAATAGCGTGGCTGCTTCCCATACTCCATCTGAAAGTGACTTGACATAATTTGTAGAGACTTGAGAACCCCTTCCCGAATGGCTACACTTGGAACGACAATGACGAACTTAAGCCAGCCATAACGTTTATTCAACTCCATAATTGTACGGATATACGTGTAGGTTTTCCCTGTTCCCGTCTCCATTTCTATTGAGAAATTATAAGCTTCTCTCCCAGCAATCATATCAATAGAAAGACTATCAGAAGGACGCAAACCATAGCGAGTTTGCATAGTATGGACATTTTCTCGTATACTTGCTTGACTCAATTGAATCGGTGCATTGCGATAAGCATCTAAAACCAAATCTACCTCATCTGACTTGAGATGACCTGGATCCGCCATATACTGAACTCCAGTATGTTTAGCTTGCCCTTGAAATAAATCTGCAATAGCACTCACCGCATCCAACTGGAATTGTTGTTTTTTAAATTGTAGTTTCATAATTTATTTTCTTAAATTCTTATCTTTTTAGAGTAATTATATATAATCAACACTTTGTTAACTGCTTACAAATGTCACAAAATTTCAATATTATATACCTTTGATATCTACTATTTAGTCTATTACTAATAACATTGGCTACCATGTTGATGGTCTATGAGAAATAGCATACTCTATCAATTCCTCCATGTTACTTTGAATATCTTCATAAACATACTTTGAAGTAGTGAATGGAGATTTATAACAACGGATATAACTGGATAACGATCTGCCGGTTCGTGATAATTTAAAATCGTCAAATGGATTTCTTCCTTGATTATTTTGATTTCCAAATCTATCCTTTAAATTATGAATATATATGCCTACGATTCCTTTATCCAACTCAATTGCTTTTTTAATCTCATAGTTAATCCATTTACGTCCAGCGGTGTTCTCACCAATCAAAACAACCACACATGAACGCTTTGCCATTTGATTACCTATCCATGATTCTATCATTGCATCAGATTTTAATTTTACTTCTTCCCATTCATTATCTGAAAAAGTAGACTCGCCTGATACTCTCCCCATATTTCTAACTTGTGATGCTCGCCAGTTATCATTACTATAGTGAAAGCTAAAAAATACTTGTCTCTTCATACTTTCCCCACTTATCTAAAAACAATTAAAAGTGTCAATGTAGCAATAACTATTAAACCATAGGTATACTTTAAAATGGGACGAAATAGTGCTATCAGAAAATCCCCTTCTTCTTGTTTTGGAGTCATTCTAAAATCTGTTTCTATATCACTTAATCTTACCTCATCGTATAAACGTCTAAATTGTCGTTCTAATGACAAATAATATGCATCATGAAACCAGAATAAGATAGTCACACAAAAATTTAAAAGAAGTATATACCACATACTGGTATTACTAAACCAAAATGCGAACAAGGCTCCTATGGAAGTAAACGACCATCCTTTAATGATAAAAGAATTATTACCCATCCGTTCAATAATAGCTTGTATCATCTCTAAATGTTTTACATTGTATTCACTCATACTCTACACCACCTTCACTTTGGTATGAGGTGATAATTTTTTAAAGATTTCACTTACGTTAATCTTATCTGCTGAATTGGCAAATGAGCTATCACGAAAAACTGCACGGAGTGGTTGTGCTTGAGCGATGTGACGGATAACTTCTTCAGAGATTTCATCTTCAAAACAAGCCATGAGTGATCCTTGATCTACGTCATAGACTTCCGCTCCTGTTACTTTATCCAAATCAATAGCTAGTGATAGTTCCATCCCCCATGTCAGCATAACTTGGAAAAGCAAGTCAAGGCCAGTACGTCCTTCCTTGATATTAGATACACTATCAAAGAGTTCTCCTTGAATAAATTGATCCGGTCGAGCTGAAACATCCTTGAAATTTGAAGAATCTAACTTATAGGCTTTGAAGCCAAAGTCTTGTTTGCCAATCAATTCAGGATGCTCCTCCTGAATCTTGGCAGCAGCACGACGAATCCGCTCACGTGAAATTTGGTCAATGGTTTCATATCCTGCTTCTTTAGCAGCAGACTTATCTGCTACTTCCTCATCCAACGTACACAGGATAAACTTACGATTTCCACCATCTTCAGCATTCAGTTGCATGACTGCATCTGCCGTCGTAGCAGAACCACCGAAGAAGTCTAGAATCATCCCAGATTCTGGAGAACCCAGACTAATCAAATTTCCAAGAAGCTTTGTGGGTTTAGGAAAATCAAACACCCTCTGACCATTAAATAATTTTTTTATTTCTTCTGTAGCATTTTTATTATTTCCAAATTCAGAACCCCAAAAATCAGATGATATCTGTCCTTTTCTTATAGAATCACTTAAATATATCTTCCTCATTGGATTTCCACCGTTTTGTGGCCAATGTATTAATCCCTCAGAGTCTAACTTTCTAAATTCATCTTCTGATATCATCCAATTTTCAGTTAAAACATTTCCATTTTCCAATTGGACTTTATAAGAATATCTACCACGAACACTATCAATACAAGGTCTACGGGCATATTTACCTTTCTCATCTTTATACTGATATTCTTTTTTAGCAGTATCAGTCAATGGTATCCTACCAAAATTTAAACTATTATAATTTTTAGAATAAATTAGAATTGTATCTTTAACTGTTGAAAATATTCCTACATTAGCTTGAGAGTTAAATCTTCTCCATGCAATATTCCCAACATTGTTCTCCTCCCCAAAAACCTCATCACAGATAGTCTTCAGATTCGCTTGTTCATTATCATCAATAGAGATAAAGATAACACCTGAATCTTTGAGAAGATTACGCGCTAGACGGAGGCGTGGATACATCATATTGAGCCAGTCTGAGTGATAACGGGCGGAAGTCTTTTCATTTTTTGTAAGACCAACTATCTGGCGTCCTTCTTCATCCAAAAGTTCCATCTCTTCCTTCAACTCTTCGTCTGTTTTTTGGAACTTATCAGAGTATACAAAGTCTTTTCCTGTATTATAGGGTGGATCGATATAAATCATATCGATTTTTCCTAGATAGGATTCTTGTAAGATTTTTAAGACTTCTAAATTATCTCCAGTAATAAAGACATTTTCACTATTTTCAAAGTCAACACTTTCATCAAGATCTGGTCTTAGGGTTTTGGTAGTTGGTCGCCCAGCTTCTGCGATAGCTTCACGCTTTCCAACCCAAGTAAACTCATAGGATTCTCGACCATCCACAATTTCCTCTGATAAAAACTGTTTAAGCTTCTCAAAGTCAATCGCAGGACGTAATCTGCCGTATTCATCCCTCTTTTCCGTCAGAACTTCAGGAAAAAGTTGACCAATTTTTGAAATATTATCTGTAAAAACATCTTTTGAAGTGAGATTTAATTTCTCAAGTCCAGAGTTTTCACCTGTGTGCTGTGCTGTGCTGTGCTGTGCTGTGCTGTGCTGTGCTGTGCTGTGCTGTGCTGTGCTGTGCTGTGCTGTGCTGTGCTGTGCTCATGGTAGTATCCTTTCTTAGCTTTGTCAAGCTTTTATAATTTTAATTTTATAAAAAATTAAGTTGGATTATCCTATTTTTGTAATGCTTCATTTTTAATAAATTACAGCTTCATTTTATCAAAAATAGGGGTTGAAATCAAAAGAGTTCTCTAATCTCAATTTCTGATTTTCTTGTGCTAAACTTACAGTCAATTTTGCTTCTTTAAAGCTTCTATTTCTTTCAATCTAGCCTGATAGTCTCTTTTTATTTCCATTTGTTTTCTCATTGATTTTTCAGAATACATCTTTTTCTTTAACTGTTGTGCCCTTTTTTCTAATTTATCTAATTGGTCACTGAGTTCAATAGAGTTTCTAAGATTACTTGTTTCTAAAACTTGTAATTCTTTCTTACCAGTTTCTTTTACAAGACTCTCATAAACATCATCTAAATCATTTCCCTCAAAGTCAATGCTTACATCATCATTCGTCTGAAAGCGACGGACAATCTTAAAGTGCTTGCCATCCTTTTCTTGACTTAATGGTTCTTTATAATGAATAAGAAGTTCTTCTCTACCTTGTGGATATTTTAATACAAAGGCTGTGTAAATCCCTAATCTTATATCTAGCTGTTCTAATAAAGTTAAGGAAACATCCATTTGTTCAAGTTCTATTTCTAAAACCATGATTTGCTTCACTTTTTTTCCAGCAGGAATATTAGTGGTACTTGTATCAATCTGATGAGTAATTTGAATTGCTCTAATCTGCTCTCTTAAATCTTTCTTTTCTTTCACAGATACATTAAGATTATCAAAAAAATCACTATTTCCCTTCTTATGAGGTCTATATAGAAGGTGAGGTTTTGATAAGGCTGTATAGGATGGAAATTTAATCATCAGAATCCCCTTTCATCAATATAAAGAAACAAATTAACTCAAAATCATCCATTCCCTCAATGCTAGTATTCATCAAGTCAACAGATCCAAAGTTAAATAGGGCATCCATCGTTGAAATCTGATCATGTTCCATTAGTTGATCGATTGCCTCTTGAAGCAATTCCGAATAAACAACCATTTCTTTACCGTTTTTTGTTTGACGATTAAACTTGTCTACTACTTGACTTAATGGTTTACTTTGACCCCGACAAATGCTACTAAGGTGTTCCAATATTTTCTTGCTTTCGGAAGGGGATAAAAGCAATTCTCCATCTCTATTGATGTAGAGGATATAATATGGATGAAGCTGATTTTGATTATTTTTTCCTTTTATCTGATCTTTATTTTTTAGGACGAAAATGACACCTTCTGATTCTTTATTGGAAGCAGGTAAAATAGCTTGCAAACCTCTCGGAACTTTTTCTAACTCAGGATGTTCTTCCAAATACTTAAGAAGGTCTATGCGATAATCTTCTAATCCTAAATCCATAATGGAAATACCATCATTCATCTCCTCTAGATCAACCACTTCATCTCTAAGACGTTCTAATTGCTTTCTTCGATAATTATTATCCTCTATTTCTTCACTAGATAAAACATTATCATCTGCTGTTGAAGTCAAGACCGAAATTTTCATCCTCGATTCAACCCTAGACTTAAGATCGATATACTCATCTAACTCAAGATTTGGCCAAAAGTTAACCAATTGAATGTATTTATTTTGACTACCAATTCGATCCACACGACCAAATCGTTGAACAATACGGACAGGATTCCAGTGGATATCGTAATTGACCATCATATCTGCATCTTGCAAGTTTTGACCTTCGGAAATCACATCTGTTGCAATTAAAAGATCAATCTCACTCTCATCACCAGGAAACAGGACATCACGAGATTTTGATTTAGGAGAAAAATAAGTTAATAAAGAATTGAGGTCTTTATTTTTAGTTTCCAAAGTTGTTGCAAAACCTTTTGTACCTGAAATCTGAGCAGTGTAGAGACCATACTTATCCAAGACATACTGACTAATATGTTTATAAAGGTAGTTGGTTGTTGTCGCAAATGCGGAGAAAATGATCAACTTTTTATTGCCAGCATTGATTGGATTTGTTAGTTTCTCATCTATCAAGGTAAAAAGAGTCTGAAGTTTTTGATCTTCTTGTGGTGTTATTTTACTAATTAGATTTTCTAACTCTGTCAATACTGCAAAATCTTGTTCTAACTCGACCTTCCAACTACGATAATCCATATCTTGTAGAGCAATACGATTTTTCTTACCAATAGAGAACTCGAGATTACTATCTTCCAAATCAAAATCATCTTCATTAAGATGAGGGTCAACAGATAAATGATCCAAGCCTGTCAATTCATATTCCTCGATAGCCTGTAACGTCTTTTCTACATAATCTTTAACAACATCTATTAAAGTATATCGAAAAGCTGCAACAGAACTTTCTAAACGTTTTAGCAGATTGATCATCATCAGTTTTTTGATACCAGACTCACGACCAAACTGAGTTAAATTCCCCATTATCCCTTCTTTACTTTTATCATATTTATCTCTCTTGGATGGGTAAATATGTATCGAAGGTTGATAGATAGTCAACTGAAGTTTATCAAGTAAGTGATATAATTTTTTATAGGTAATTCCAAGATTTGAAACCGTTAAATCAGGTTCAAAATTAAGTGGTTTTAAGCGCTGTGGAAATTCTCCAATCGCTTCTCTATCATAAAATTCCCGAATATGTTTTCTACTTCTGGCTATCGTTACACTATCTAGTACTTTAAAGAAATCAAAATCTAATGTAGATAACAGTTTATCTGTTGTTCTCTCTTCTGCAGGTAGGTCAGCCCACTTATTATAAGCAGATTGAGCGTTTCTGAAAATATCATTTATAGATGATTTTGTTTCTAATTTACTATCAATTTGATCCGTATCTCCTTCATAGGCTAGAGCAATTTGATTTTTCAAATCATTAAAGCGATTATTAACAGGTGTAGCTGATAGCATGAGTACCTTTGTAGGAACACCAGACTTTATGATTCGATTCATTAAACGACTATATCGATTTTCTCTCTCCTCAGATAAGTCATTTTCACTAGATCCTCCGTTTCTAAAATTATGGGACTCATCAATGACGACCAAATCATAAGTATGCCAGTTATTTAAGGACAGATCAATTCCATTAGAGTGTCCTTTATCTCTACTAAGATCTGTATGATAAAGCACGTCATAAAGCAAATGTCTATCATAAATTGGATTATTTACATAATCATGACGATACATATTCCAGTTATTTTCTAACTTTTTAGGGCAAAGTACTAAAATACGTTTGCCTCGATAAGCATAATAAGTCATGACCGCTAAAGCTGTATAAGTCTTACCAAGACCAACCGAATCCGCTAGAATACATCCATTAAATTTTTCTAATTTAGAAATGATCGATTTTACTGCATCCTTTTGGAAATCATATAACAGCCCCCAAATCTTACTTTCTTTATAGCCAACCCCTTCATTGGGTAAAAAATCTTCATTGACATCTTCTAAAAATTCACTAAATAAATTGTATAGCATCACATAGTAAATAAACTCAGGAGAATGTTCTTTATGAGCTAGGTTTAAATTCTCCAAAAACTCTTCTGTAACATCACGAAAATAATCATCTTCTTCCCAGAGATTATCAAATTCATCTAAATAATTTAAACTAAGTGGTGCATGATAGAGGTTTCTACTCGTTTTAAATAGAGAAGCTTCATATCCTAATTCTTTGCGATCAAAGTTTTTCAAACGATCTACTGCCACTACATCATCCGAATTTTCAATTCGAATACCATTTGGCATTTCATCTGTTTCAATATTAATAGACTTAAATTGCGCTTTTCTTCGGATCCAATCAGCACATTCACGAGCAATCGCTTTTTGAGTCAACTCATTCATCAATTTCAGTTCATACTTGCCACCAAAAATCGATTGTTCCCGTTCTTTTTTGGGTATCGTATATTCACGGAAATCTGTTTTGGTTTCATCTGTTATAAAAGTCGGATTTGTAAAAATAAATTTTAACTCTTCTATATTCTCCAATTCCTCTTTCAACTGCTGATAAGCAAACATAGAAAAGGTTGCCGCTGCAATCTTGACTCGACTTTCCGATTTCAATTCTTTCTTTAATTCATCTCCAAGACGAATTGATCGATTATCTATTTCCATAATTCCTCCCGATTAGACTGTTTCAACTATTATATCATTCTTTGTAGATTCAAAATAGACCTTTACTCTTCTTTCTAAAAAAGGAAAGCCCTGCGGCCTTCCCTTGTCTTACTTACGTTTCTTCTTTGCTTTCTTCATTTTGTTAGCCATGCGTTTCATGGACTGTTTCATAGCAAATTCACCGATTTTACCTTTGAGTCCGCCACCAAACATCTGGCTCATATCTGGCATTCCTGCTCCTCCGAGAGCCGACAGGTCAGGCATCCCACCTTGTCCCATCATTCCTTCAAGGGCAGACATATCCATTCCTCCCATATTTGGCATATTTTTAGGAAGGTTGTTTGGATTGATTCCCATTTGCTTCATCATCTTGTTCATATCTCCAGACATGACACCCTGCATGAGCTGTTTAGCCTGGTTAAAGTCCTTGATAAATTTATTGACTTCGACAAAGGTATTTCCAGAACCAGCAGCGATACGACGGCGACGGCTTGGATTTAACAAGTCTGGATTTTCACGTTCTTCAGGTGTCATGGAAGACACAATGGCACGTTTACGAGCAATCTGGCGCTCATCCACCTTCATGTTTTGAAGGGCTGGATTGTTGGCCATACCTGGAATCATCTTGAGCAAGTCTTCCATCGGCCCCATGTTTTGCACCTGATCCAACTGATCAATGAAATCATTGAAATCAAAGGTGTTTTCACGCATCTTCTCAGCCATTTCAAGGGCTTTTTGCTCATCGTATTCCTGAGAAGCTTTCTCAATCAAAGTGAGCATATCCCCCATACCAAGAATACGGCTCGACATACGGTCTGGGTGGAAGGTCTCAATATCCGTAATCTTTTCACCTGTACCAGTGAACTTGATTGGTTTACCAGTAATGTTACGAACAGATAGGGCCGCACCACCACGAGTATCCCCATCAATCTTGGTAAGGATAACCCCAGTCACTTCCAACTGAGCATTAAACTCACGCGCAACATTAGCCGCTTCCTGACCAATCATGGCATCAACGACGAGCAGAATTTCATTTGGTTGAGCTAGTGCTTTCACGTCACGAAGCTCATTCATCAAAAGCTCATCAATCTGCAAACGACCTGCCGTATCAATCAAGACATAGTCATTATGATTAGCTTGGGCTTGTTCCAAACCTTGACGTACAATTTCAACAGCTGGAACCTCTGTCCCAAGTGCAAAGACAGGAACATCAATCTGTTGTCCCAGTGTCTTCAGCTGATCAATGGCAGCAGGACGATAAATATCCGCCGCAATCATCAAAGGACGAGCATTTTCTTCTTTCTTGAGTTTGTTGGCCAATTTACCAGCAAAGGTTGTTTTACCAGCCCCCTGCAAACCGACCATCATGATGATGGTTGGAATCTTAGGTGACTTGATAATCTCAGCAGTATCAGAACCTAAAACGGTTGTCAGTTCCTCATCAACGATTTTAATAATTTGTTGCGCAGGATTAAGGGTATCAATGACCTCATGCCCGACTGCACGCTCACGAACTTTTTTGATAAAGTCTTTTACAACAGGCAAGGCAACGTCGGCTTCAAGTAAGGCCAAGCGAATCTCTTTAGTTGCCTCTTGGACATCAGATTCAGAGATTTTTCCTTTTTTACGTAGATTTTTAAAGACGTTCTGCAAACGTTCTGTTAAACTTTCAAATGCCATTTTTCTTCCTCTTATTCTCTATTATCAATGCTTGTTAAAATTTCTATCTGCTCCTGCAGAAAGTCATCCTTGGGATAGCGCTCCAAAATCTGATCAAAAATCTGACTGCGGACAATGTAGTCCGAGTACATGTGCAACTTCATCTCATAATCTTCCAGAATCTTTTCTGTCCGCTTGATATTGTCATAGACAGCCTGACGACTGACACCAAACTCCTCGGCAATCTCAGCAAGGCTGTAATCATCAGCGTAGTAGAGCTCGATATAATTCATTTGCTTGTCTGTCAAAAGCGCTGCATAAAATTCAAAGAGCGCATTCATACGATTGGTTTTTTCGATTTCCATAACTTTTATTATACCAAAAATTAGCCTAATCTACCACATTAGCAGGCTAATCCGAGAAGATAGCCAGGTAAATTTGAAAAAGACATGAGCCTAGCCCCAAGTAATTTCCAATTGATAGCTGGCAAAGGGATGTCCCTCTTGATTTTGTAGTTGATAATCTAAATGAATATTTTGCCCATCAACTTCATAACGGCTCGTTTGAATGATAAACTCCTGCATACCCATAGGTGTGGGAATATAGGCTAAACTATCACTATCCTTTAGAAAGCGCATAATGGTCTTGGGATTGGAAAAACGGCTCATCACCAGTTCTTGACCATGGAATTTAATCACTACTTTTTCCTTTTCCTCATTATAAAAAAGCAGGTAGCTATAATCTCCCTTTTCATGCACTTCCACGTCATAAAGCTGATCAATCACTTCCAACTGCTCATCAAACTGAATCGTATTTCGCATCCGAATCTTCACATCAGGTCCTCTTTCTTCTCTCTTGTCCTACTATTTTACCAAAAACTCTAGCTTTTTGCTATAATGGTCATATGAACGAAAAAGTATTCCGTGACCCAGTTCACAACTACATCCATGTCAATAATCAAATCATCTATGACTTGATTAATACAAAAGAATTTCAGCGTTTGCGTCGTATCAAACAACTGGGAACTTCCAGTTATACCTTTCACGGTGGAGAACATAGTCGCTTCTCTCACTGTCTAGGAGTCTATGAGATTGCACGACGTATCACGGAGATTTTTGAAGAAAAATATCCTGAAGAATGGAATCCTGCCGAGTCTCTCTTGACCATGACCTCTGCTCTCCTACATGACCTTGGGCATGGTGCTTACTCCCATACTTTTGAACATCTCTTTGATACAGATCATGAGGCCATTACTCAGGAAATTATCCAAAGTCCTGAGACAGAGATTCACCAAGTCCTGCTACAAGTGGCGCCAGATTTTCCAGAAAAGGTTGCCAGTGTCATAGACCATACCTACCCTAACAAGCAGGTTGTGCAACTCATTTCTAGTCAGATTGATGCAGACCGCATGGACTATCTCTTGCGCGACTCCTATTTTACAGGTGCTTCCTATGGAGAATTTGACCTGACTCGCATTCTCCGAGTCATTCGTCCTATCGAAAACGGTATTGCCTTTCAGCGCAATGGCATGCATGCCATCGAAGACTACGTCCTCAGTCGCTACCAGATGTACATGCAGGTTTATTTCCACCCAGCAACACGCGCCATGGAAGTTCTCCTACAGAATCTCCTCAAACGCGCAAAGGAACTCTATCCTGAAAAAAAAGATTTCTTTGCACGAACTTCTCCACATCTCCTGCCATTCTTTGAAAAAAATGTGACCTTAGCTGACTATCTGGCTCTGGATGATGGTGTGATGAATACCTACTTCCAACTCTGGATGACCAGTCCTGACAAGATTCTCGCAGATTTGTCGCAACGCTTTGTCAACCGCAAGGTCTTTAAATCCATTACCTTTTCACAAGAGGACCAAGACAAACTTGCTAGCATGAGAAAATTGGTTGAGGACATCGGCTTTGATCCCGACTACTATACTGCCATTCATAAGAACTTTGACCTCCCTTATGATATCTATCGTCCCGAATCTGAAAACCCACGGACACAGATTGAGATTTTACAAAAAAATGGAGAACTGGCCGAACTCTCTAGCCTGTCTCCTATCGTCCAATCCCTTGCTGGTAGTCGCCACGGAGATAATCGTTTCTACTTTCCGAAAGAAATGTTGGATCAAAACAGCATCTTCGCAAGTATTACCCAGCAATTTTTACACTTGATTGAGAACGATCATTTTACCCCAAATAAAAACTAGAAGAGGAAATTTATGAGTATTAAACTAATTGCCGTCGATATTGACGGAACCCTAGTCAACAGCCAAAAGGAAATCACTCCTGAAGTCTTTTCTGCCATCCAAGATGCCAAAGAAGCTGGTGTCAAAGTCGTGATTGCAACTGGCCGCCCTATCGCAGGTGTTGCCAAACTTCTAGACGACTTGCAGTTGAGAGACCAAGGTGACTATGTCGTGACCTTCAACGGTGCCCTTGTCCAAGAAACTGCTACTGGCCATGAGATTATCAGCGAATCCTTGACCTATGAGGATTATCTAGATATGGAATTTCTCAGTCGCAAGCTCGGTGTCCACATGCACGCCATTACTAAGGATGGTATCTACACTGCCAATCGCAATATCGGAAAATACACAGTGCACGAATCAACGCTCGTCAGCATGCCCATCTTCTACCGCACCCCTGAAGAAATGGCTGACAAGGAAATTGTCAAATGTATGTTTATCGATGAACCAGAAATTCTCGATGCTGCGATTGAAAAAATTCCAGCCGAATTTTACGAACGCTACTCCATCAACAAATCGGCTCCTTTCTATCTCGAACTCCTTAAAAAGAATGTGGATAAGGGTTCAGCTATTACTCACCTAGCTGAAAAACTTGGATTGACCAAAGATGAAACCATGGCTATCGGGGACGAAGAAAATGACCGTGCCATGCTAGAAGTCGTTGGCAACCCCGTTGTCATGGAAAATGGAAATCCAGAAATCAAAAAAATCGCCAAATACATCACTAAATCTAACGATGAATCCGGCGTAGCCCATGCCATCCGTACATGGGTACTGTAAAAGTGAAGAATATACGAAAACCGCTCAGCAGAGCGGTTTTTGATGTATAATTACTGCCCCCTGCAGGAATAGAAAAACAACCTGAAATCCTTATTCTACAGGCTTTTCTGTATATGTTGGTCAATTTTTGGTCAAAGTTTTTGTTTTCTTTTTTATTCTTTATCAAGCATAAATTGTCTAATCAATTCATACTCCTTATCAATCACCTCTTGCAATACGTGACCATAAGTTTTTATAATCTGCTGAATATCTTTATGCCCCAGTATTCTTGCAACAACCCAAATATCAATCCCTTTAGCTAAAAGATATGAACCGTATGTATGCCTTCCTGCTGTCGCTGTCATTTCCTGATTCCCAAATCCAAGTTCTGATAAACATACTCTTAAACTTTTATTCAAGCCTGAGTTAGTAGGTATTTTATACCTTCTATCATAAAATACTAAATCATATTTCTTCAATTCTTCACGATCAAACAAAATTTTCTCTTGCTCAATTCTTAATGCTTCCAAAACAGACAATAAATCATCATCAATCGGAATTTCTCTTATAGAAGTTTTCGTTTTCGGAGGTACAAACTCTTGCCGATCTCCTACAAATCGTCTATATGTTTTAATTGTTTTATTGTTAAAATCAATATCTGACCAGCATAATGCCATACCTTCACCAACCCTAAAGCCAGTCTTAAACAAAAAATATAATAGATATGGTATCACAGATTCTCTATAATTAAACTTCGACTGTAAATGTGACAATAAATCTTTATATTCTGAAATACTATGAATATACTTATCATCAACATTGCCAGCTTCCAAACCAAATATTTTAACATCTTCTGTAATATCTGTTATCTGCAATCCACTACGCTGACTAAATTTTATAGCCGACCTTATATCTGCATTGATTCTACGCAAATGATCTTTCGTTACCTTTTCTCCAAATTCATTCAATCTCGACTGATATTCCTGATGATTAAGACTCATTGCAGGTATAAAAGAAAATATTTTCTCTATAGCCTGACCTCTTGCATAATATCCTTCCTTCGTCGCCTTAGCTTTTTCTGACGGAAGAATCACTAAGTTATACCAATCCTGCCACAACTCATATAAGGTAGCCTTACTGTCAAATCGTGCTGTATAGTTTGACTGAAATAGTTTCCTCTCTTTCTCCTGCGCTTCATTCATAGCTTCACGCTTCGTTTTAAATCCTGAATTTGTCGCAATAACTTTGCCTTTTTTATCAAAGATTCGATAATCCCAAAGTTTATTTTTGCCACGTTGTCTGTAACTTGCCACTATAACTCCTTTCTAAATGGCAATCATCACCATTCTATTATAACATCAATGATATTTTTTGATAGTTCTTATCAAAATATTCTCTTGTCTTTCTAGCTAAAAATCTATATGGTGAACCCTTACTTTTAGGATATAAAACAAAACCTTCATCATTCTGTTCAATATCTACTTCTTTTTTTATTGTAGGATTCAATAAAATATCATTTACCAGTTTAGTCTTGCTAATTGACAACAATTCCTCAACCTTTTCAATCGTCCACCATTGACCGACTTCTTCTTTTTGAAGCAAATCTAAATATTCAGACCGACTAATCAGAACCATATCAGCAGGAATCGGAACTTCAATATTAAATACTTGTTTCTGCTCTTTCATTTAAAACTCCTTCACACAACAAAAAAACAAGCCATCTATGACTTGTTTTTAGTTCTTAATATGCACTTTTTTGGTACTCATTCCATAAAGCCTGAAGTTCATCTGCATTTTCTAAAACATATTGTCTTACTATTTTCATATCTTTTGACTTTAACTTTCCATCACGAAGTTCACCATTTAAAAACATTGATCCAACTTCCTCGCCATGAATATAAATATGAATATGAGCCTTCTGACCTTTATGGTTGTGTTCGTTCGGACGAATCTCAATACCATACTTTAAGAAAGAATACTTAGGCATGTAATAACCCCACGTAGTCCTTCCACGTTTCAAGGTAGTTATCACGATTCAATTCAATTTGTTTTTGAGCAAATCGAACATCATAATCTGCCAAGTCAAAATCCTCTAAGACTTCACCAGTAAGAATACTAAATGTACCAATCAATTCTTCATCATCATACATACGCAGAATTGGATTGTTAGGATTTTTGGAAATATCTTCTTTGGTTACTTCCAAATTTGTCACACCAAATTCTTTAATCATGATTCCTTCTCCTTTCACTTTCTTTTATTATATCACAAAAAACAAAATAATCCATTTCTGACTTATTCTTGACCTTTTCTTCCTAGTATCCGCTATTTTGGTATCCGTTCATTAAGTTTTACAAATAAATGATGATATTCAAATAAAACATTTACTATCTTATCACACTTTCTTGATAAACGTTCTATCTCCATACTATCATTCTCCGATGAACTTTCTAATGCTTTATTATTTGTTCCAAAAAGACAACATTCTCTCTAACTAAATCATCAAAATTCCTTGATACCTTTTTTAATTCTAACTTAAGTGAATTAATCCTAAAATATATAAATACTAATAAAAAAAATATACCACAAGTCAAAACAAACGTAAAATAAGCTAAACCTAAATAAATATTTTCCATTTTGCTCCTTTCTATCTTATCATATTTCCTAAAAAGAAAAAATAAGGCAAAGTTTCCTCTGCCTTATTCATTTACTAATCTTACTTTTACACCTTCCACTGTAAAAGCCTTTCTTCGACTTAAATCTAATCGAATCAATTTGAAATATAAATTTATTCTTTTTCCAAAAGGATATACTCTAAACACTAAATGATACATTTCATCTACATCAGAAAATCTTTTTTTCAAAGGAGCTTCAACACCATTCCATGCTTCTCTATAATAAGCAATACCAGTAAATCTTTCAACATTCAAAAAACTTAACTCTACAATTCCTTGATAAGTCTCTTTTACTACACGTTTATTAATCATAACCATTCGCTGATTTGCATCACTTTGACCTGCTTCCGTAAAAAGATTGATTTTAGGAGGTAACTCATCTTTTAATTTTCGAATTCCAAGGTAGGCCTTGTTTAAGATATTTTTGAATAGATAACGCTGAAAAAGTTTTGCTTGAAACCACTTCATAAACTGACAAATACCAATGCTAATAAGAGCTATTAAAATCCATAATGAAGATTCATTCTCTTGAAATGGAAAATCCACTACGATTGAAAAAATCAAGACTAACACAATACCTTCAGAAAATGAATAAATGAATCTCTCAACACCAAAACGCAATTTTGAAAAGGAAACAGCTAAGATAAAAATAACCATTAAAAATCCTAAATAATTTGAACTAATTTCAAGTATTGCTGATATTTTCTTAATCAGAATTGCACATGCTATCATTTCAAACACTAAAGATTGCCATTTAAACAACTGACCTAGCAGCCAATTCACTCCACA
Source organism: Streptococcus mitis (assembly GCF_047462815.1). Taxonomy (GTDB): domain Bacteria; phylum Bacillota; class Bacilli; order Lactobacillales; family Streptococcaceae; genus Streptococcus; species Streptococcus mitis_DO. Next base: position 24,157 of record NZ_JASHFB010000007.1, on the reverse strand, counting down.
AATTGCAGATAATTTATACCCCAATTTATCAGATTCTCTCAAAATTCTAAACAACTCTTTCATCCTGTCTCCCTTAATTCAATTTACGTCGCCCCAAAACTGTCGCAATCAATCCTACAAATCCCCAAATAGTTGTGAAGATTGTACTAGCTGTCCCAGTATTCGGAAGGACTTTTAACTGACCTTCTTTATCTTTCAAAGCGATTGTACCGTCAGACTGCTTCACAGCGCCAATTTCATAAGGTTCTTTTTCTTGAAAATCACCTTCTTCTGTTTCAACTACTACCTTCCCTTGATTGGTAGATACAACTGTATGACCTGTATTCGTTTCAATAGGCTGTTCTTTGATTTCTTCTTTAGTGACATTCAATGGTTTAGGTTCATCAGTTTCCTTCACACCCACATTGTCTTCTGCTTTTTGTTTTGCTTCCTTAACTTCAGGAGTATCTTCTACAGTAGGCTTCTTATCTTCTTTTGGCGTTTCTTCTTTCGGTTTTTCTTCCTTCGACTGTTCTGATGGAGTTTTAGGTTCTACAACAACTCCTGTATTATCCTTTTCTTGCTGTTTCTCAGAATCTTTTCCAAGATTTTCAGAAGGTTTATCTTCTTTTGGTTTTTCCTCCTTCGGCTTTTCAGATGGAGTTGTAGGCTCTACCACAACTCCTGTATTATCTTGTGAAGGATCTTTTTCTGTTTTATTACCTAAATCAAGATTCTCACCTTCAGTTTGAATAGCAGGGACAACATCAGGCTTTTCTTCTTTTGGCTGTTCTGCCACAACTAAACCAGCAGTATCTTGTTTAGAAGCTACACTTCCACCCAAAGTTAATTCATCAGCATTTACACCAGCTACAAAGCCGCTTAATACAGTTACACAAACTAGTGTTACAATTTTTTTATTCATATTTTTTTCCTCTTTTTTCTTTATTTTCCAATTACATAATAAAAATTCTTTGCTTGTTCAGCAGTAAATACACGATAATCAGTAATTCCTGTTTCTTGCATTGGTTTAATTACATTACATTCAGAAATCAAAATTGAACCATCATCTCTCACATCTTCGACAAAGGCTACATGGCCATAAAAGCTATGACTGCCTGCTTGCCCCCCTTGAAAACTAAGAGCAGAATGTTTTGTAGGAGTATTCGTTACTTCATATCCTGACTTATGCGCCCAGTCTCGACCATTCCCCATGTATGGATCAAAATGTATTCCAAATTCTTTTGCTCGATTGAATACATACCAAGTACATTGACCATAAGGATAAGACTGAGTAATATAGCCTTCTTTTGTAATTTCCTTATCAATCGAATATCCACTAGGTAAATCAGTTGAAACTTGACCAAATGGCACATCAATACTACCAGCTATTGCGTTCCCACCTGAAGAACCATCGGATTCAATCGTACCTTTAAAGACTTCATACCACTTCTTACTATCCTTTTCCAGCTTCCCTAATTTTGTCTGACCGTCTGAAAGTGAGACACCTTCATAATGTTCAGACCAATATTTTGCACTTTCAAAAGGATCAGTCGCCTTTTGCATATAGTCTTTGACTTTTTTATAGCCATGATTCAACTCATAAGACATCAATTCCAATTCCACCGTACTATCTAAAGTACGAGAACTAGCATTTCTCCATCTATCACCATTGATAGTATTATCCCAACCCGACCATTGAAAATAACCAGCAACCCCACCTGATGGATTCGTTAGTTTAGGATCAAAGTCACTTTCTCTTTCAGCATTGGCAAGTGAACCACTAGCACCCTCTAAAGTAAATTTCTCCTTAGAGAGTTGCCAGTTTAGAATCTTAATGACATCTTCTGCTCTTTCAACAGAAATATTTGCCTTCTGAGACACCTCTTGCGCTGTTAATCGTGTTCTTTTTCCAGTTGTAGAATCAGATGAACCACCAGCAGAAATAACTCCGATAACGCTTAGAAGAATTAAGATAATCACTAAAAACGTAGGTATAAGACTTGCGAAAAAGAATCCAAAGCGTTTCGCTGTTTTGTTACCCATTAAATTTCAACCTTTTTCCTTGTTTTAGCTTTCAATATTTTGGTTTGCTTACTTAAAATTGCTTTAGAAGTTATTTCTTCATTTTTAGGATTTTTTACAACGTTTTTTCTTCTTTCCACAGACTTTGGATTGACCGTTTTCAGAGTCTGCAATTTCTGTTTTACTGAGCCTTCCTGATTCTCTTTAAATGGCTTCTGAACTTTCTTCAACCGTTCTTCCTTTAGCCGTTGAATTGACTCACGAGAAGCATTTTTCTGATCAGCAAATTTTTTAGCTCTATCTTTTTTGATTCTTTTCTTCTCATTCAAAACTTTTCTATCATCACTACCTTCTTTAAAGGCATTGGCTCGTACTCCATAGAGTTTATCTAAAGCCTTATTGCCTTTTTCTTTTAAAGCATTGACTGAACTATTTTTATGTTCCTTAATCGAATTCATTCGATTCTTAATCACATCACCTTTTTCAGCAACCTTTTCCACCAATGGACTTTGTTTTCGTAAAGTTTTAAGATTTTCACTCAACTTATCTTTACCCATCTTCAATCCACCTTTAGCAAGCTGTCCACCAACTTTGAGTCCGTTTTCACCTGCTTTCAAACCAGTCTTACCTGTTTTTGACAATCTTTCTTTCAGTTTTTGAACAGACTGAGAATTACTTATTTCTCGACCAATCTTACCAACAGGACTATTGGTTACTCTTGAAAATGCTGATAAAAGCGAATGTCTATACTTCCACATTAGAAACAATAATACACCTTTAAAAAAGACTGTAACTAGTAAATCACCACCTACAGCAGTAGAGATAAATTCAGTTAAAGTATTGTAAAAGAATGAAAATATACTAGTTGCTAAAAGCATAATGGATGATAAAGCAAGCATTGAAATTCCTTTTTTATTGAATCCAATCAATAAATGCTCCATCTTAGGAAACAGACTTAACAAAAGGATAAATGGTAACAATACAATCAAAAAGATAAAAACGATTAAAAAGAAGAATCGTGACCACCCTAACAATAAATAAATCGTTCCCATCACCATAATATCGACATCAGAAGCAAAGGCATACATAAATTTTAAGCCCCACTCATTTTTCAACATCTTATTTTCAGGATCTTTATCTTTTGCAAGATCTTTGACTTTTTTATCGCCAACTAAATGATCTCCATCCCCCTGCTTATAAGAAGCTAAATCTTCAAATTCTTTTTCAGAAAGAAGAAATGAACCATCTTCATTTACAGGAGAGTTCATATACTTATATCCCTTCAACAAAGTTTCAGAAAAATATGTTTCTACTCCATTTTTACTTTCGCCAGTTAAAGTTTTTGTAATTTCCCCATTCAAGGTAATTGTTGTTGTTCTAAAACTATCATAGACATGAGTTATCAAATACTTATTTTGACCATTTACATTAAGTTGAATGAAATAAACTCCAATACAAGTATAAATCAATAACATTTTTATCAACGTTTTGAAGAAACTACCTTTTCCAGTCGCAAATAGATACAGTAAATAAACTGCCATACTTGCACCAACCATATAAATAATTTCTTGACTAAACAAAGAAGAAAATACCTTACTAGAATTTCTTACCGTTTCATTCAATAATCCACTAACATCACTCATTCCTTCAACAGCAATATAAACTTGTGCAACTACATAGAAAACAAGTTTCCCAAGCCAAAAAACAGACTGAACTAGAGAATTAAAGAAATAATTGACATTGGAATCAAATCCAAAAAATTTTTTATCAAAGTAAACTTTACTTGTTAAATCAGACATCTTAGACTTATAATTCCCATAAGTTAGTTTGCTATTTTCTGCTTCCTTTTTCTTTTGATTCTCTTTTTCTTCTGCTTCTTTCTTAACCTTGTCTAATATTTTTTTAGCATTATCAGAAGGATCAACCAGTTTAGGCTTATTCGTGTTCCTATCAAATTCAATAATATCAAAGTTATTTTTTGGAAGAATATCTTTAACAGAATCAGCTTTTACAAAAGCAGGAAGAAGAAAGAAAGAACAAATAAACACTAGTAAAATATTTTTTCTCATATTCCTCCCCCTATACAGCAACTAATTCTGTTTCTACTGTTTCAAATAATTTCATTAAAATAGGATAAAGTGTACCATCTACTGTAATGCGCTCTTTTCTTCCAAACGTATCATAATAGATACATTGACCCATTGTTTGATTTTCAAGCCAAGAACGTGAAGAATCGTTATCTTCTACTCTCAAATGTTTCAAAATAGCTTCTGTTTCTGAATTTTCAGGAAAAGCAAATACTGTACCAAATCCAGTTCCATCTTCACTTGTTTTCAAATCTCTTACTGATTGAGTTACCAGCACTAAGAAATTATTGAATGATCGTCCAGTACGCTTAATTCGATTCACTACCTGCCTTCCAGCAGGAGTTGACATAATCTGCCATGCTTCGTCAAGGAATAACATTGTTTCCTTGTCCTTTTCACGTTCACCAAAAATCGCACAGAAATAAGTTAAAGAATACATGACAGTCAAACTTCTTAATTGACTTTCAGTCATTTCATCTTTATCTATACCTTTTGGCATATCCAAACCAGTAATTTCAACGATTGTAATTTTATTATCAACCTTCAGAACATTTTGGCTTCCATCAGAAAAACAAAGTGACAATAAAGAATTTTTTGAAATTCTTTTTAAGAAATATCCAGCAGTCTCAACATCTTCTTTTGAATTTTTCTCTAATTCATCAAAGACTTGTAACATACCGACTTTCTCACCAGCTTTCCTTCGTTCAATCACTTTGTCAATCGAATCTAACAAGTATGGTTGAACCTTGATATAGGTATCTTTATCCAATACAGAGCCTACAAGTACAGTTGCTAACTCTGTTAGTTCAGCTTCATCTTGTAAGAATGAGAATGGATCAAGAACACCTCTATTATTCTTATCTTTCATATCCAAGGTCACAAAATTGATTGACTTGATATATTCTTGAAGTTCATAAAATTCATCATTTTCTTCCAATTCAGATAACACAGTTAAATATTGTTTTTTCATTTCTGTTTTTGGATCAATATACAATACTTTTGTTTTCAATAAAGAATGATAGGTAAATAATAACTTAGTTAAGAATGACTTACCATTTCCAGTTGAACCAGTTATAGCTGTATGAGGATTGCTTGTTTCCTTACCCTTCACTCCAACTTTATTCGCTTGTAATAAATTTGAAAATACAATGTTTGTACTTGAATCAAGAGCCTTTTGAAAATCTCCATACCATGAAGAAATCTCATTATCCACTCGACCAATAGGAAAACCAATTTCTGTTCCAACCTTCTTAGTCGTAAACATTAAATTCTCACAAAGTCCACGTAAGCTTCCATATTGAAGGAATGATTCCTTTTTATTATCAAGAATTTCTGTCAATCTACTCTTATAGAATAGATATACCCGATCTGCAACAGCCTTGACAACTTCTACTTCCAATTCCTTCAATCGTGCAAACAGAATATCAAATTTAAGATTCAATTCTTCCAAACTGTCTGCTGTAATGGTTAAGGTATGAAGATAAGTAATCATCAATTCTTTATTATCATGTTTCTCCTGAAAATCTTCTAACAACTGATGGCTTTCCAAAACTTCAATCTTTTGAACATCATCATTTTCTGCTGTTTCATTTACCGTATTACCAAGATTCTTACGCTTGTTTCTTGCCCTGGATAAAAGTGAGAAAAAACCTTTTTGAGTTGAAAAACGGATTTTATACATACTATCAACAGGAAATTCAAGATTTTGGAGTTCTTCTTGTAAATGAAGATAAGATACATTTTTAGGATATGAAACAACAGGAATTGTCGCTACATAACTTGTTTCCTGACCATTGGTCAATTTCAAAGCATTCCCATCAACAACTTCAATAATTGTTTCATCTACATTCTCAATCGAATTTTCAAGTGCAATCAACTCACTTTCTTTATCATAGGTTTGACCACCAAGAAAATGAAGCCGATTCAATAATTCTAAATCAGCTTTTGAAACTTCTTTCACGTTCAAAGCATGGATTTTAGTTTGAATCACATCTTTCTGATTTTGCCAAGCCTTCCACCAATCAACTTTTGGTAGTTCTTCAAAACCAACCATTTTCATCACATTTTTACGATAAGTTTCTATCGTCTGTTCAACAGTTAGTTTAAAGTCCGAGGTTACATTAACTGACTTCAAAGGAACTACAAGATAATGCTTATACTCAAAGAGATAGCTTACTTCTTCTTCCAATCGTGACTTCATTGTAGATACAATGTAATTTCCTAAAGGACTTGTCCCTTGACCTTGCTCAATATCTTGTGATAACAAAGCAATTTTCTTAGCCAACTCTAAGTCAATATGTAAACTATGAATACTTAAATCATTGTACTCTGCCAAACTAGCTAAACAATTATAAACAATATCCTTACTAGTCTCCTTTTTCGTTTCTTCAATCGTATTGACAACTTGTGATTCAATTTCAAATACGGATAAAACCGTTCCATCTTTTAACAGAATCAAACCATCAGCAACCGACCAAATATTATTTGATAATTCCACGTTTGATACTTCTCACTTTCTCATATTTTATTCCTTTACAAATATATATTTTCTTTCGCTGACTATCGTATTCCTTCCAAAAAATCAAATACTCATAAATAAATCTAAATAATGTCTTTCCATCTAACTTATAATCAGCTAACAGATTCCCAAGTTTCCAACCAGTAAATGCAGCAGCCATAAAGCGCCAACCCCAATCAAGGTAAGGAATAAAGCCTAGTAAAAACCAGGCTAACACTAAAATTACTAGGCAATAGACAATCGCAGACATTTTAATTGCAAATGGTAAACTAAATTCTTCATTTAATTTATGCACCCAAACAGGCTGTCTAAATGCTGTTGTATAGACATACAGCTTCTTGTCTTTTCTTTCCATTTTTCATTCCTACTTAACTGCTTCAATCAATTTTGACCAAATAGGTTTAGTTGCATTTAAAACTGTTTCAGGATTTTCTAAAAAGAAAAGAATAAATCCTGCAACCAAAATAATAACAACCAATTTTCCTAACTGCTGTTCTTTCCATGCTTTCAATGCTTTCATTCCTGCAAAAAATGCTACTGCTGGAATACCAAACTTAGAAACTAAAAAACTAAATAATGCCATCTATCTTATTCTCCTTTTTCTTCTTTCTTGTTGTAATCTAATGGAATTGTATGATCCATCTTTTCTACAAAATAACTGTCTTTATCTTCTCTTAACTCAAAGCTAAAGTTCTCGCTATGAGTTGAGCCAGCTACTTCTAAAGTAATCTGAGCATAAGCCAAGATTTTCCCATCTTTTTCCTTAAAGTAGGTATAATCTAAACTCTTAAATGTTGCACCACCAATCGACTTAATATCTTTAGAGATTAAATCTAAATTCGCTTGACTAGTTGTGTAATTTTTAAAGAATAATTCTAAGAACGAAACTAATTTCTTTCTTTTACCTTCCCCAATTTCATCATTATCAAGTAAAGCCAAATGAGTTTCTTTTCCCACACCATTAGCTTTAAAATCACTTACAGGAGAGAACCATGGTAAACCAGATACATAGTATTTACCGTCTTTTTCTCCGTATGGAATCGAGAATTCTGTACCTACACGCTGATTCTTGTCATCTTTTTTTGTATCATAAACAATACGATATACAGCTATACCATCTTTAGCAAGTAACATACGAGCGCTAACTACCCACATTTCCTGCTTCGATTGACCTTGATTCTTAACTTCTGGAATACTTCCATAGTATTCATTCAACTTCGCTACATCATCTTCACTAGAGCCATTTTGTGAATTATAGGTAAAATATCTACTCACAAATCCATCTAAGAATTGTTCCAATTTACGATCTGTTTCCTTTTTTGATTCAACAACTGGTGAATTTGTCAATCTATCCATCATTTTTGAACTTGTCCTTAAAGAAACAAACATTGTAAAACCACAGAAAAGAATAAAAACAGATAAGCCTGCTAAAAAAATACGATTCGATTTTTTCTGACTTATCTGTTTCATTTTTACTTGCTTTTCTTTTCTTGGCTTCTTTAAATATAAATTTCTCATTTTTTCCTTTCTATGTTTACAAATTAACTTTCTTGTAGAATCCAATAGGAGTATTTAAGATTTCTCCCTGCTCTACGAATCCTTGAAATACTGTCACCCAATTCCCACATTGAAAAAAATAATCAACAACCGATTTATAATCTAACTCTTTCGTCAATTCAAAAATTGTATCAACTTCATTTTTAGAACAAAATCTATAATAAGTAGTTGCAATTTTTGTAACAGAAATATATCGCTGTAATTGAAATTTGACAATGTATTCATCACCATCATATAATTCCAACACTGCTTTCTTCAGCAAGTAAACCTCGTCTAACGACATGATTTTATCCACTTCCCAATCAGAAATCCCACAAATAAAAAAGTTGTCTTTGTCAATTCCTCTTTCATTTATTCTTTCAAGAACCTGTTCTTGACTGTACTTCATAATATCTAGTTCACAGAGAAATTCAAAATTTCCTTCCCTTAAAACCCTTATATTCGCTATCATCTTGATACAAAGTAACCTTTATCTACAAAGCTACCACCTTCTTCCAAACGAACATCACGACCAAATTTTTCATAGTCAATATAAAGAAGTAGTTTTTCCTTAGAAAGTTCTACACCAACTTCTTCTACAAGATATTCACCTAATTCTCTATCAGTAGCAACATCAGGATATAAGTTACAATCATCAAAATCTACACTTGCTAAATATTTTGGATCAGAACTTTCTGATTCAATAAATGATAGAACCAAATCTTCATCAACATCTTCCACGTTTTCAGCAAGTTCATTTACCACAAATAAAGGACTTCTTTCAACTTCTAAATCAGACAATTCTTCAATGGATTGAATCGTTATAGAAACATCTTCTACATCATATCCAAATTCAGAAGCAACATATTCAAGATCAACAGGCAAAGAAAATTGTTTTACTTTCTTTGTCCGATTATCCATAATTAAAGCTGTTAAGTCCATATTTTCTCCTTTCTTAACTAGCCTTCTACTTGTCTATTCAACTGTTCCAAATCAGCAACAGTAAAGACACCATATCCAATAAATGAATCGCCCTCATAATCAACAATTTCAATCTGTTCATCATAAGAACCACTCAAACCAATCACTGACAACTTTCCAAAATATAAAGGCAAGCTAAACCAAGCCTGCCTTCCATTCTTTGGATTCTTAATCAACACTCTTGAAGCCATATTCACCACTAGCAATTTTCTATTGCAAGAAGTACCAGCTATCGCCTTCGTGACCAAGAAACACATAGGAATCTCCTAAACGACTAGCAATTTCTTCTTCATGTTCTTCTACATAAGCAGACAAACGATCTTCATTGACTAACTGCTCATATTCTCCATGATTCAAAATACCTGCAAAATCAATCAATGCTTCCTGCGTATCAACTTCGGTAAACGAATTGACATACACATTATCAGGATTGCTACCATCAAATTGTCCAAACTCTACACCGTCAAAATGTTCATCTAAGCGTTCAATAATCTTTGCAGGTTCATCAAGCAACTTTTTTCCAAAATTGTAATACTTACATACATCAGAAAACTTATCATAGACGACTTTAATACTCATTTTTTCTCCTTCCAAATAAAAAAGGAAGCCAAACTTGACTTCCTTCATTCCTTTACTTAAATTGAAGCTGAACGCTCAAAACTGCAACCAATCGCAAATGCACGTTTTGAAACCTTATTATACTCATAATTCATGGAATAATAGCTTTTCAAATCTTTCCTAATTTCCTCAACAACTTCTTCAGACAAAGTTAAATCCCCTTCGCCTTTTAAAAGATAGTGCAAATCACCTGCTACCTTGTAAGCAGACTTGAAATCACCTTCTTTCAATTTTTTCGCAAGTTCACTTGCATATTCAAGAACTTGCTTATCTTTTCCTTGTAATTCCATTTTTTATACCTCTTTTCTTCTTTAGCTTTTTTTATATATTCAGCCATAAAGCTGGGGAACGTTTCTTAACTTTCATCTATTCTCTCCCAAATAACCAATCTACTGAAACTTCAAGTAAATCAGCTATCTTAATAATTGTTTCAAAATTGGGTTCTCTTTTTCCGTTTTCCCAATTTGTGAATGTGCTCTGTTTTACTCCTACTTTTTCACCTAGTTCTGTTTGTGTCAACCCCTTTTTTAGTCGTAATTCTTTGAGTCTTTGAGGAAATACGTTTGAAGTTTTCATTAAATCACTTTCTTTGATTTTTAAATATCTCTCTTTGGATATTTCCAAATAATCACCTAACAAATAATCAATCGAAACATCAAATACACAAGCTAACATACTTAAATTTTCATAGTTAGGATTACGGTTTCCAAGTTCCCAGTTTGTATAAACTCCTCGTTCAACATGAACTAATTTAGCAACCTCTTGTTGTGTAAGTCCTTTTTTCTTCCTTAACATTTTTAACTTTTCATGAAATTTCTCCATATTCTAAACCCATCTTTCTAAATGATACCTCTTAACCAGCAACAAATACATACTTTGTCTTTCTTTCTGATCACGTTTCATCAACCCAAACAGCAGCAACTTTCGCTTAATATCTACTTTGTTTGCTAAAAATTCATCATACTCTTTAGTAAGCCTTTTTACCTCTTGCCAGTCTTTACGATTTTTAGTCTTTCTATAGGTTTGACATTGAATATCTATGTAATCTTGATAATTTCTAGCTTTATCACTTGTCACAACCCCTTCATAGAAATACCGAGCAGGAATTAAAAAAACTAACTTCCTCAATTTTTCATCAGTAATTTTTTTCTTACTCATATACTGACCTCTCAATCTGCCTTCTTCTTAATATCAAGAATCGCATTCACTTCATCAGGCATTCTTGACCAGTCAATCACATAATCTTTAAAATAAGGCAAAAACATTCGCTCAGATTCTATAGGTATAACTGTTAGATTTTCATTCCCTTCAAATGAAGGTAAATAATGACTAATTGATTTTAGCCCACGATCAGTTGAACATACCAAGTTACTGTTATTTACTACTACAGAATCAGTACCTACTTTCTTGTAGATTTTTCTCATAAGCTACCCTCGCTTGCTCCAATTTTTTCCAATTTTTATCACTTATTTCTCCATCAAAGAGAATCTTCTTTAGCTTATTATCACCAGTAATATTCTCCCACTTTTTTATCAAAGCAGTCACACCTGAAACATTCTCATTCAGCCATCTATACTGTTTGTCAAAGAAACCAGTTTCTACAGGTGAGGTTGAAAAACCAATTCTATCAACTTCACCTAGAAGTGAATACCACTCACGATTCAGAATCTTATCTCCATTCAGTCTTTCAAATACTTTTATCTTACTGTTAATCACCCAAACAGCAAGTCTAGCCATATCAATTTTTTCATTCAAGGATTTTCTAACAAAGTCCAAAGCGACATCATCACACATTCTTACTTCATAACGATTTTTGAATTTCAATGACGAATGAATCAAATCTATATCAAGACCTAGCTTCTTTGCCTGCTCAATATCCTTTTGATAAAAACAGAAATGATAAGCAGACTGACGAGAACCAAAGTAAATCGTTTTTGCTTTCCCATATTGACCATTATCTTCAATCTGTTTCATTGTCAATCGACTTTCAACCAAACCACTATCCCAAAGTTCAACCAGTTTACCAAGTTCAAAATTTCCATTTTCGTTATATTTTTCATCTAGAGCAATATCAAGCCGAGGAATATTCATAAATTTCCCTTCACCTTGTGAAATAGCACGCTCATACTCAAAGCAACGAATAAAGAAATCCCTCCAGCTTGACTTCTGCTCATTTTCAAAATACCACTCATACTGTCTGCATGCTTGTCCTTTTAACTCAATCATACAGCCCATATCTTCCCTTTTCTTTGAAATGAAAAGATTGATATTTTGAAAAGTATATTTTGTATCATATCCTGAACCACCCTTTTCTTCTTCAAGAAAAGGCTTATTTTGCAGACACAATACCTTTGCTATCACATCAATATAATCTTGCGTTTTAAATGTAACCTTCACATAGTCAACCTTTCCTTCCAAAGAAAATCCACTATCTCGCACACCTTCTTTAAAAGCTATCAACGCATTCACTTTCAAATCATAAGACTCAGGAATCTCACCAGCTTCTTTCCATCTATATAATGTTGCTCTATCTATTTCTAAATAGCTAGACATTTCTTGATCTGAAAAAGCGTACATCTTTTGCACCTTGTTTAGATTCTCAAATTCCATATTTCTCCTTACTTTTCAATAGTGTTGCATTTTTTAAGCCCAAAAAGTCAGTATTATCAATGCTTTATGCTTCTACGCACATCTTCTACCCCCCTATTAGTCATAGGGGGTTAATTCGCACAATCCAGCCTGCTAGTACACGCTAGTACACGCAGTCGCTCGTCGCACTTGCTTCCTCGCTCCTGCTACTAGCTACTAGCAAGCTGGATTGCACCAACTAGCACAGTACCCCAAAAAAGGCTGTTATACGCTCCTATCTGGAATCCTAATTCAAAATAAGCGCTGATTGTTTTCCGTTACCACTCCAAAGGACACAAAAAAGCGGTGTTTTTTTCTAAAACCTCCGTCTTTTTTAGTGTAAATGTGATATAATCGTTGAGCAATGCTTTTCTCTTAAGCAAATTTTTGCGAGAGAGGAGGTGTATTATAATGAGTCATACCTTAGAGCTCCTTATTGCCATCATGGCAAATGTAATAGCTGGAATTATCCTCTATTTCATTTGTAAGTGGTTGGATGGCAAAAAATAAGCATCGCCAGCCCATATATACCCGTTAATCTTCATAGAACGTAAAAAAGCCCACAACTATTGGCACTAGTTGTGGGCTTTGGTGTTCTAATGAACCATACCTTAGTATCTAAAGTATACCCCATTTGGGGTATCTTGTCAAATCAAATCCCCTCACAACCAATTAAATCAATATTCATCAAACGGAAAATCTTCCAGTATTTGATTCCAAGTTTGCGTTGTAATCTTCTTCAATTCAAACAAGTCTTTAACAATATTACGTTGAACTTTATTCAAGAAAACTACTTTATCTTCTTTTTCAAATTCTAAAATACCATCTAACTTATCAATCAAATTTTTCATAGAACCAGCACTAACACCAAGTTCCAAAGCATACGCAAAAGTTTTTACCAATACTTCTTCATTTTTTTCTTCTTTACTAGACAACAAGGCTTGCACCATTTCAGGACTAGCCTTCTTTACCTCTCCTTTTTGCAATTCCTCTTGCGCTTCCATTTCAGCTTGAATATTTTCTTTTTCTTCTTCTGATAATTGATCATCAGGATTTTCAAGAGGATTGAAAGGATTTTGTCGTCGTTCGATCTTCTCATATTCATCAGTAAAAGAGAATCCCTTTTCTAACAAAGGAGAATAAAACTCTCTTGCGACTTCTCCATACACGCTAGCGTACCCACGACCATAAACACGCTTACCGCCCAGGTACTTAACGTACTTAAATTCCTTATTCCTGTTGACTTCTCCAAAAGCTAAATCATATCCAACCTCATCCAATCGACCAACAGAAATTCGGAAATTGATATTCGCTTGTAGCTTTGAGCCTAAATCTTCTCTTGAAGGCTTCTGCATAGCTATTGTCGCAAAACAACCAGCTTGCCTTCCTAGAAGCAAGAATTGACCCATAGCATTATCTAGGCGCTGTCTAGTTTGAAAGTCCAGCATAGCACACAAGGCATTATATTCATCACAAACTAAAAAATAAGGTTCAAGTCCATATTCAAAAAACTTTTTCAAATCCTTATCGCCATTTTCTTCACGTTTTTTACGCATATAAGAATAACGAGCAAACATAATTTGAACTGCTCTTTCAATCATAGAAACAATATCTTCAACCTCATAAGAAATACGACCTTCAAAGGCTTTCTGCTCCGACATAGTAACAAAGTCAGCTTGTTTAGGATCACATATATCCACTACTCCAACTTTAGCCATAGCACGAATCAGAGTTCTTAAAAGAACTGTCTTACCTCCACCAGTACCACCACACACAAGTAAGTGTGGATCATCAACAGGATTCCAATAGAGATTCTTCATTAGTTGAATACCCTTATCAGAATAGTTTACATCAGTTACCTTAATACGATTCAAAAACGCAGAATATGCAAGTTTATAAGTTTTAAATTTAATATCATCCTGAACTTCCATAAAGTCCATAAAAAAGGTTGTTTCTAAATCTGAACCAATCTTCTTAAACTTATCTTGAAACTTATTCCCAGCCATTTTAAAAGCAATTTCCAAATCATACCGATTCTGCTTCATATAAACAACAGGAAAAACAACCTTATCTCTAGTTCCTGAATCCGTCTTAACCTTTTTAGTATAGGTATAACCATTTTCCCTCAAAAAGAAAGCTAGCTTAGATTCCCTTTCCCTCTTTTGAAAATAAAATAACCTTTCTTGTGAAAGCCAAGTCAAATAAAGACTAATCAAACTAAATACTATAACCATCAAACTGACAATCACTATCGAAGGAACATCAACATTTTTTAGTTTTTCTAAATTTTGATAAATATAAAATCCTAAAATTGGACTAAACAACAAAAAGAAAAAAGAAAAGATAAAGTATCTTAATTTTTCCATAAAAGGAAGAATCCTAACTCCTCTATAAGCAGGAAGTAAACTCATATCTTTTCTCCTTTAAAAATTATCCCTTGTGTTCCTGTTTTTGATCAGCTTTTTGTTCCTGCTTCTGTTCTTGTTTAGGTTGACCTCCACCTACACGCTTAACATTTTCAGCACGTAAAGCAAAAGCATGACCTTTGACCTCAGAAACATTGTTGTTTCCACGTGAAATTGTATATGAATCTTCATAAATCCAAATTGTGACATCACCAACAAGTTCAACTTCAGACATCATAGGAATATCTTCTACAGAGATACCTTCTTCCAATTTAACTGGAATAATTTCTTGCATTTTATCCGAAAAAACTTCTGCATGCGTTGGATAATCAACAGGTGAACCATCTACCATTTTAAAATTTTCAATAAAACTGATAAATTGCAATTTACCAAGCAATTCTTTTGCATCAACAGGAATTTCTGCATTATTAAATTTACGAATACTAAAAGCCATTATTTTTTTCTCCTATTTCCTATAATTTATTTTTCAAAACGCAATTCAGTTGCTTCAAATTGAATCTCTTCTTTTGTGCCAACCAAACGTGTCACCATATTAAGCCCTGAAACTGACTTAACAAATGTAAGACCTCTTGTTTTCGGAACATCAGAATTTGCCAAACCATATACACGAATAGTTACCGTACTTTGTTTATCCCCTGAAATCTCAAATTCTCGGAAAGGTACAAAATCATCATACGAACCATTGACTACTTCACGAAACTTCGGACTCACAACAACTTTAGATCCAATCACATTCAATCCCACAGGGAGTTTTTTAATTTTTGCCATTTTTTTATTTTCCTTTTCTACTTACATTTTTTTCTTTTAAAAAATAAAGGACGATAATTCCTGTTTTATTATCGTCCTAACAACAATATTTTAATCTTTTTTACGCTTAATTCCCACTAAACCTAACATAGACAAAATACCAGTTCCAACAAATCCAAGCATACTAGAAGCTGTACCAGTATTTGGCAATGAAGGATTCTTAGGTTCTTGTGGTTTTGGTTCTTCTGGAGTATGAGTCACAACCGTATTGGAAACAACTTCCACACCATTAACTGTATGAGAGTAAGTATTTTCTACTGTTCCTGACTGAATACGTGTCATTTGTAGATATACTTCTGCTTGAAACTCTGATGTCTCTAAAATCGACTTCAAGAAAGCATCATCAAAGCTAATATCTACTTTACCTTTAGCCTTGTCTACTACTTGACTTGTGAACTTAGTTAATTCATCACCAGCTTTAAATTTTTGGCCATCACTTGTTTCAAAATCTACAGTCGCAAACACTTGATAGATACTCTGATAATCATCATGTGTTTCATCGTAGTCATCTCTAAACTTATATTCAAATAACTGTTCTGAGCGATCTTTTGGTATCAAGGAACCAACTAATTTATAATTAAACGTTTGATTCAGCTTGACATCTTTGCCATCTAAACTTTCTTTACTTAGATGGTCAATCACCACATCTTTCTTAGGTTCAATCTTCGGAACATTATTGACTACAGTTTCAGTTATATAAGCCATACCAAAATCAACTTGATAAGCTGTATTCTCATACTTACCACCTGTTTGACCTAATTCCTTCTTAACAGTCATTGGATTGGTAATGGTCAGAATTTCTCCAGTTTGCACGTAGGTCTTGTAGAACTCTTCTGGATTCTCTGCCTCGAATACTTGAATCGCTCCTTTTGGAGTGAAATGACTAGACTTGAGGGCTTCTTGGACACCTGTTGGTGCCTTATCCAGACTCTCATAAAGAGCCATTTTCAAACCTTTAACTACTTGACCTTTAGAATCCGTCACTTGTACACCGGCTTGATTAATCGTAACTGCTTCTTCTGGGTAATCATCAACGATATAGAATCCTTTGCCAATACGGTCTTTATCTACTTCAATTCCCTTGTATTGGCTATAATCTGCCGTTACCTTGTAGTAGTTGACAGAGCCTGCCAAGACTTGTTTCCCATCGATGTTCACACCTGCCTTGTTCAGATTCTTCTTGGCTGGTTTAACAGTAGGAACATTATTTACAACTTTATCAGTTTGATATCCGTTACCGAAATCAACTTGGTAAGCCGTATTCTCAAATGATTTTCCTGTATTTCGCAATTCTTCCTTAGTTACCATTGGATCAATAATTGTAACAGATTTTCCTGCTTTGATATATTGATTAAAATAAACTTCTGGATCATCCACTAAAAATACTTGGAAAGCTCCCTTAGGCTTAATCTCAGAACTATCTAGAAAGGCTTTAACTTTATCATTATCAACAGCTTCAATAGAATCATACTGATACACTGAAATACCAGAAACTTCTTTTCCTTCGCTATCAATATAACGAATATCTGATTTATTAATAGTCACTGCCTCTTCTGGATAATCATCAATCGCACCAAAGCCTTTTAGAATAGCAGATGGATCTGCCTTTATCCCTTTATACTGATCATAATCCAAGGTTATATGGTAGTAATTCGTTGAACCAGCTAGAACTGTCTTTCCATCGATGATAACACCATCCTTATTATGATTGTGTTTGAGAGGTTTGATCAAGTTGTTATTCGGATTGTCTGGATCATTCGGTTTACCTGGGGTTGTTACCTTAACAATATTTGAATAAGACTCAAATTCATTATTCAAATTCAAACGGAAGTTGTTCTTATAGATTGCACCATCATTCGTTACTGTACCATACACTTTAAGAACAGGTGCGGTAAATACTTTAGTTAAATCCAAATTAACTTTAGCTAAACCTTCAGACTTCAATAACCCTTTTAACTGATGTTTAGCTTTATCATAAGTTATTGTAAAATCTGAGTTTTGAGCTACAGTTTTTGCTAAATCTAAACGATATCCTTGAGGTAGGTTGTCTGTTAGTTCATAAATTGTAGTTTCTTTTCTGTTTGCTGCAAGAGGTTTAGTTTTCAACTCCCAAACAACTTCTGATAACTTAGGTACTGACGAATTATTTACATTTGTACCTGCAGAGTTCTTAACTAACTTTTCTACAGTTGGCGTAGTTCTCAAGCGAGTGTAGGTAACCTCAATTTCTCTTGGTGCAACCTCATTTGGCACAGGTTTTAAGTCTGGTTTTGGAGGTTCACTCGGAATAGGAACGTGAGGTGTATCTGGTTCATCTTTTGGTGAAGCTAATAAAGGTTTCTCCGTAGGAGGTGTCAATGGTGTCTTATCCTTCTCCTTATACTCAGGTTCTAAAGGTTTTCGTTTTGTAAATTCGTCTGGTTTAGGAGGTTCTTTTGGCAAAGGAATCTCACCTGTATCAGATACTGGTGGAATTTCTGGTAATAACGGCTTAGGTGTAGGTTTCTCAATAGAATCCTTATCCTTTTGAATTAAGCTTGGTGGAATTGGTATATTTACCGGAGACGGTGGAGGAACTAACTGTGTAACTACAGAATTACCACCCCATAATGTGAATCCATACGCAGATTTGAAAATTTCATGGTCGGATGTTGGAGCTTTACCTTCTTTAGCATCAGATTTATGCCAGTACTCTCTATACGCTGCAGAAGCAGACTCTGAATAAGGAGTTAACCCCCAATCTGCATTAGCTAGATACTGAATACGGTGACGTGTACCCTTACCTACACTAGCATACGTTCCAGAAGGAGTACTCTCATCAGATCGGTTATCACCATATAAAGGATCTCCTTTTTTAAAGCGATTTAATCCACTAATATCATCTGCATCAACTACTCCTACGGTATATACACCTGCCCAGAAAGTCTCGCCTCTAACAACCTTCTCCTGAACGTTCGAACCTGGAGGATTTAAAATAACCCCTGTTGAACCATCTTCGTAAGTATAACGGTTAGCTTGATTGAAATCCAAGTCAGAGAACATGTTTACTAATCCCAAATTTATTGGTTTCTTAGTTCTCTCATCAAAGAAGTTAATATCCCAGTCTACATCCAAATAGTTTTGAGCATGTAAACCAATAGGAGAAATCCCAGTCCCTGATTTGGATTTCTTATTCCACCAAACCCACAGACGAGTATAAACTTCTGGGTTATTCGGTAGCCTATGTTCTGGGGTAGGTGTATTTCTAGAAACAAAAGATGCCGAGATAATTTTACCGGTATTCGTTGTACCTATGTTATGTAACGTAAATTTGGAACCTTGCTGAATACCCCTAATAACAGTACCACCGTAAGTACGGGTTTCAGAATTGATAGACATTGAATCTTCTTGTAAGTTATTATCTAGAGTAAGGGTAGTTGCAGAAGTTGCACCTAATACCCCATTTACCGTTTCAAGCGTTTTATCTCCATCAAATATAGCAGTCAACTTAGAATAGTAGTTCATTGAGCCTCTTTTTGACTCATCAAAATCACCAACTACCTTAACGCCATTGACCTCCCCTTTTGGAGTTAAAGAATTGTACTCAGCAACCTTCTTCTGGTACTCTGCTAAAGCTTTCTCATATTCCTCACGAGCTTTTTGATAATCACTCATATCATCATTGTATCTAGCCGTAGCTTTAGCATTTTCCTTATCGATCTCACTATTCTTAGCGTTTAACTCAGCTAAAGCTTTCTCATAAGCATCTAAAGCTTCTTTATTCGCTTTTAGAATAGCTTCGTTTTCTTTTTTACGAGCTTCTACTGCTTTCACATAAGCTTCTTTATTGGCAAAGTTATTTTTACCAATCTCTTCATTCTTACGCTTTACTTCTGCTAAATCCTTCTCATACTGAGTCAACTGCTCTTTATACTTAGTTAAGTCAGCCTCAGACTTCCCTTTTTCAATAGTCCACTGGTTTAAAGCTTCTTCATAAGCTTTCTTTGCATCTGCATTTTCCTTATCAATAGCAGCGTCTTTCTTATCTTTTTCTTCTACTGCTTTTTCATAATTAGTTTTAGCTAAAGCATTTTCTTGTTTGATACGCTCATTCTCTTTAGCTACACGTTCTTTCTCAGCTTTTAAACGCTCATTTTTTTCTTGATTTTCTTTATCAATCTGAGCATTTTTAGTAGTAGCGTCTTCTAAATCTTTATCATACTGAGCTTTGGCTTTGTTATAAGAGTCTTGCTTCTCCTTGTTCTCAGTAGTAATCGTTTGAATCTCTTCTTTACGAGTTTCTACTTCCTCTTTGTACTTCTTAGACTCATCTACGACAGTGCTGGCTTGTTTGTAATAGTTAGACTCAATTTCAGCAGTTTTCTTAGCTAACTCATCTGGATTAGCTACCAAACCACCATCAACCTCAGTCTCCGTAACCGTCAAACCAACTTCTTTAGCCGTAGATACCGCAGATTCTACTTTTGCTCTACCCACAGTAACTTCAACAGAACCTGTTGATTTTTCTGCACTACCTTGGTCGGTTGTAGAATCCACCGTTGGGAAGTCTTGTAAACTTTTCGCATTTGTAGCAGGATTTGGATTTACTCGTTCATCTGCTCTAACTGGACTGGTCATCAAGCCTAAGATAGCTAAACCAAGAATCACTCCACATGTTCCCCATCGTCTTGTTTTTCGGATTGATCCGAATGCTCGTGTCTCATTATTAAATTTCATTTTTTCTCCTTAATTTTTAATACAGTATTCAATATTATTCACTTTCGACATAATTTGAAGGAGCTCTCGCCCTAAAATATATAATTTCCATTTCTTTCTCCAACAAAAAAGTCACCAAGAAACCTTGATGACTTTACTTAATTTAATTTTCCTTAGATTCTCGTTTGATTTTCAACAAACTTAAAAGTGAAATAGTTACCATTCCAAAGAACCAAAGACTAGATGATTTTTCTCCTGTATTAGGTAATTCATTTCTTGCAGCAGGTGCTTGATAGACTGGATTTTTCACTTCTGACGCTTGATTTTTAACTTGATCTTGCACATACTTTACAATCTTGCCATTTTGAATCACTGGAATCGGATGACCTCCAGCTTGCTCAATACTTGCCTTCTGAGCCTCTAACTCTTTTTGATGCTTAATTTCTTGCTGTGCTTCCAGATAATCACGATAAGCCGCCAACAACTCTTCATGATCCTCTAATACCTTTCTTTGTTCTGCTTTTGCAGTTCCTAGTTTTGCTAGTGCTAACTCAAGAGCTGATTTCTTTTCTTTCAAAACTTCTTGAGCAGCTTCAAGATTAACTTTTGCCTTTTCTAATAGCTGAGGAGCTTTCTTCAAAACTTCCACTCGCTCTTTTGATGCTTTCAAGGCTTCCGTTGATTTTGAAAGTAAGGCTTGACGATTGAGAACAAGTTCTTTAATTCGATTAAGTTCACCTTGTTTAACAATCAATTCCTCTTTCTCAGTAGTCAAAGCTTCATTCAGCGATTTCCATTCAGTTTGTTTTTCAGCTAGTTTATCTTTAGCTAACGCAAGTGCTTCACGTTTGTTTTGTACGTCTGCATTCAACTGTTCCAAAGCATCTTGCGCTTGTTTATTTTCTAAACCAGCTTTTTTAAGGTTTGCTTCGACCTGCTTCAACTTAGCTTCTGCTTCAGGAGTTTTTAATGCAATATTCTGAATGTCATTACGATTAGTCACTGCATTTTGCGCAGTAACTTCTGCTTGAGTATATTCTGTCTGTGCTTGTTCTTTTCTAGCTTGCGCATCCTTACGATTCGTTTTCGCAGTATCATAAGTATCCTGAGCCTGTGCCACAGAATTTCTAGCTACTTGAATTCTTTCCTGAAGACTAGCTAAATTGTTCTTAGTATCAACTTTTACATTTTGATGGAAACCATTTTTCAGCAAATCAATTGTTTTAGAATCTGTTCCAACATAGTGCATCGCAATCAAACCAAGATCTGTCTTTCGAGTTGCTACACCGATATATTGTAGAGTGACTGACTTACGATCTAGTCCTGCAAAGTTTAAAGCATGGCCCCAATCAGCATGCTTATCATAAAACAGCATCATAATCACGTTGTTGTATGCCTGTTGTTTCAGATCAGCTAATGTTACTACATCACCTGCATTTTGAAAGCCAATGTTTTCAGCAAGCAGGCCTTGATTACCTTGATTTAAACCAACTTCTTTCGCAACAGTGTTCAAAGCATCTAGGTCATGGCCGTACTGATTAGTAGATAGTTGAGTTGCTTTCTGTGCCACTTTCTGCATATCTCGATTCACTAAGGCTGGAATATCATCTGTTCTCATCAATCGACGGAAATCATTAATCAAATGTGCATTGAAAATGGCAAGTTCATCTTGAACTTCAGCAGATAAATGATTGACATCAGCAATCACAGTCTTTTTATCTGCTTCACTCTGCTTAAATGGAGAGTTTGGATTACCGTAATAAGTCTCACCACCATCTGGTGAGCTAAATCCAGCAGCAGTCATTCCTTTCTTGGCAATTTCTTGTAACTTATTTGAATTTTCTTCAGTGGGGTTATTGAAGTAAGCCTTTAAAGCTTCTACATAGCCAGCAGGATAAGTGATAGAGGTCGTTGTCAGACTATCCAGGATACTTTGAGCCTTAGATAGATTCTCTTTAGCTACTTGATACTGATTTTCAGCGTTAATAGCTTGAGTGGTTGCTTGATCTAGCTCCTTCGCTTTCACCAACCTAGTTCCTTCCGTACTCGTTACCTCTGCTTCTGCCTGTTTCAGTTTAGAAGCACGTTGATCATCCACTTTTTTAGCAGTCACCAAATCTTGTCGAGCTTGTGATTCAGCTTCTTCGCTCATTTCTAAGTTTCGCTTAGCTGCTTCAGCATTGGCAACAATGCCTGAAACTCCAGTGCCGTCTAAAATAGCTTGTTTTTCAGCTACAATTTGTTTTGCATCTGTAACTTCTTTTGTTTTGTCAACAAGTTTTCTAGTAGCTTCTTTGACATTTGCTTCCTGATCAGTAACATTCTTTTCAGCTAGCTTTTGTTGATCCCCAGCAGAGGTCAGTTCTTCTTGAGCCTTCTTCTCAGCAATTTCTTTTGCAGAGACATCTTCTTTTGCGTCTTGGATATTTTTAGGAGTAGCTTCCTTGACAGCTTTCTCCGCTTGAGTGACAGCTTCTGTAGCTTCTCCAACTACTTTCTCTGCATCGTTTACCTTGTTTTGATTAGATTTTACAATCTCCTCCTGTTTTTTTACAACTGCGTTTACCTGTTCCACATTTGCTTGAGAGAGTGCGACATCAGTTTCTGTAACTGTTTTTTGAGTTGCAGTCTTCTGTTGGTTACCTGAATTTGGCTCTGAAGGCTTTACTTCTTCTGCAGTAACTTGTGTCGTTACTCCAACACTTGCGGTTGCGATAACACTAGCCAACATAACTTTCTTAACTTCATTCATGATTTTCATTTTATTCTCCTTTAGAATTTTTAAATAAACCATATTAAATATACATCTTTTTTCTAATTTTATCAACTAAAATTCCTTAATCACCCCTATTTTTAAAAAACAATTATATGTACGATCAATCTTCTGATCAATCTTCTGATAATAACTGCTAGTTACTTGCCCCATAGCATGCAACCTATCACATAATTCTTTACAACTTCTTTTTGACGATACATAGACATCAGCACCTCTCTTAACATGGGCATATATTTTCAAATTCCAACAAAATCTACTGTATATTCGTAAATATTCCCTACGAATCCATTCTTCGGAATAAGTCTTTACATCATCTTCTCCCTTCCACTCAACAAATACGATTTTACTCACCTCTCCTCTAATTCTTATCAATCCTAGCTGCTAAATTCAATAAATACTGTTTTACTTCAGATTTTAAAACATACTTAGTCTTATCATCAGCAAAGCGAATAGTTTCTTCATAACTTTTCCCTTTATTCAACATTGTTACCAATCCATGAGAAAATTGATGGTGACACCCTAGATTATCTAAATCCTTTGTTGACAAAACTTCTTCACGCTTCACAGTGAATTTTTCATCAACATTAATAAAATCATCTATCGCACAGTTATAATACTTTGCTAGCTTGTAAAGTTTATCAATACCAGGCTCACGTTCTCCACTTTCATAGCGTTTATATGCTTTCTTTTGGATACCTAGATAATTTGCTAAATCATCTTCCGACTTATTATTCTTCTCTCGATACAAACGAAGTCCCATTGACACATTCAACATAAATCCTTTTCCTCTCTACTTTAATGTGATAATCGCAAAAAAAACACAAACAATACAAATACAAACAGAATTATCAAATGACTAAACATCCAATAAATCAAAAACATAAATAAAATAAGCATAGACAATAGTATTCCAACTCTTACTAAGTAGATCCAAATATCCATCTTTCCTCTTTTCTATGCTAACTTCTCAAAGTAACTTCCACTTGCCTGACCAAAGTGGAAATTAGTCTAAAACGGATTTTTATGGTGGAATTAAGTATGAGACGTTTGAGTTAGAAATGAGGTCTACTATGACAAAACA